>NZ_CAKPTN010000108.1 GCF_934190855.1 uncultured Veillonella sp.
CCTATGGTAGCAAAGGTAATATTAGGACCATACATTTCCCAGTTATAGTACAATTCCCCCATACCTGGTTCGGTGTAACTTGTGCCTACATTCGCTTTTAATCGACGATGAACATTACCTTTCACATTATGAGTCATGCCCAAATTAAAAGATACATTAGAACCAAATTTATCACTGTGGTCTAAGCGGACAATGGGTGATAAGGTAGTGTTCTTATTAACTTGCCATGTATCTTGTACATAGAAATTAAACTTCTTAATCTCTGCACGGCCTGCTGTTTGTTGATTGACACGTTTTAAATACTCTTCCTTAAAGTAAGCACCGTTTAATTTTAATTGTGTAGAGTCAAAATCGGATACGGCACCGTAGTAGAAACTTGGCAAATAGGCATCGTGAAGAGCTGGGTAATATTTGCCGTTTGCATCAGTCTTACCTTCCTTATTGGCGTGGTAATCTTCGATGAAAGCTTTATTTTCCGCTAACAATCGTTTAGCAAATTGTTGATAGCGTGCATAGGCTTCAGGGTTAAGTTTTTTCAAGGTCCGTTCCGTAGTCGGACCATCAACTAAGCCCATAACGGCTGAAGAATCGCTGTCATTAGACTCTAAATATTGAACATATTCTTCGTAGGTGAATTCTGGTAATGTACTAGGCTTATTTTTATCGCCGTTATACCATTCTTTCTCCTTATTCCATTGCTCTACGCCGGCTTCATTCTTTTTGAAAGAATGGTCATAAATCGTAGAAGATGGTACGCCATTTTTGACAGCTAAACTTTTATCATAATCCCACGGATCGATATGCCGTTTATAAGTGGTAGGAGCATTTTTAAGACGACTACCTTCACCAGTTTCACGAACGAAACCCATGCCATAGGATAAGAGATGATCTTTATTAAGCTGAGTATCTGCACTGAGTGTTAAGTTCCATTGGCGATGGTCCACATTATCTACATAGTTTAATGTATTCTTACCTTCATAGGTACTATTACCATAATCACTAGTTAATGTTAAATCATCCTCTTTAGTACGTGTATAGTTAACCTCTGCCTTCCAGTTACTTTTCTGATCTTTTCCTGTATAACTTAAGTTAAGATTATTACGATCTAAATCACGTTTGTAATGTACTTGTGGTTCCATAAAGGAATCACTACGTTTTACATATCGTTCTAGATCCTCGTTATAGCGGTCAATACGAAGTGCAAGAGAATGGTCTTTATTAAAGTCATACGTCGCACCAAGACCTACATTAGAATTAGTACCATAATAACGCAAGGAGTTCTTTAAGAAACCATGGTCTTCATCACTAGTCATGGTCGTTGCACGACGAGCTTCACTAGCATAAATAGGCATGATATCACGTTTACTACCGTGAATATTAACCTTTAATTTACCTAAGGAACCAGAATCAGCACGCATAAAGAAGTTAGAGTATGGCACAACATCGCCATCCCCTTTTTCTCTACGCCCTTCCGCATTAAATTGTACAGAGGCCGTTTTTTTAGGTTTATTGGTAATAACGTTGATAACACCGCCAATAGCATCAGAGCCATACTTGGCACTAGCTGCACCTTGGATAACTTCGATGCGTTCCACATTTTCCGTACCAAGACGTTGCAACTCATCACCAGCACCTTGGTATTTTGCAAGGTCCCCCATGACAGGTTGACCATCTACTAAGATAAGCGTATGTCGTGGATCGGCCCCCCGAATCGATACCCCAACACGGCCCATAGCATCAACCGTTCTAGAAACACCTGTTTCTGTAAACACAATATCTTCCACAGATTTCGCTTGTTTCTTCGCAATATCTTGCTTTGTAATAATCGTCGTTTGTTGCGACTCTTGTTTTGCTAACTCTTCAGCCCATGTGCCTCGAACATGAACAACATCAGTTGTTACTGTTGCATTTTCCGCCATGGTAGTGATAGGCATTTGCAACCAATATGCTACTGCACAAGACAGTATCAAATATCGGCTTGCCCGTGTAAACCGCCTATTCATCAGCTATCCTCCAAAAACTCTATTTCAAACTAGGTATATAAAAATACACTCCACTACTATTTAATGACATTGAAAATCATTTACAAGTTTAATAGTAACAAAGTGTATCTTGCATATCTACTCCGAAAAGACCAAAAATATACATTTCGGACAATATTAAGTTGTTATATCTTACGATAAGCGCTTGGAGTGACTCCTGTAGCCTCTTTAAATGCACTAGTAAATTTACTGCCATTCTCGTAGCCTACGGCATTAGCAATCTCTAAAACAGATTGATCTGACTCTTCAAGCAATCGCTTAGCTGCATTAATACGACATTCCTTTAGATATTGGTGGATTGTCGTCCCATATACCCCTTTAAAGCAGCGTTTTAATGTTGATGTAGGAATATCAAACTGCTCGGACAAGGAATCAATGGTTATACGTTTCATAAACTTTGTCGATATGTATTCATTTACAGCTTTTACAATATCTACTTGTTGTTTACGATAGGAACTTCTTTTTTCATGATTATCTGTGGAAATAACAGATAACAACAAAAAGATTTCAATAATTTTTAACTTAAAATAGTGCTCTTTAATTTGAGTAGGCACATTATATAAACTAGAAAAAATCTGACGAACAGATTCCGTCTCTTCCATCATCATACCAAAGTCAGAATGCTCACAAAACCGATTCGCTAATTGAGTTAAATCGATGCGCGTATCCGTGACAAGTGCATCTAATACGGGTTGTGCTTTTTCAACATCTACCAGTAATACAATCCCTTTAAATAGTTTTGTAGGGAAATAGTTCTCATGTTGATAATCAGCGTGAGTATGCCACCCTAGCGACATATCCCCTGGCCCCATATATAAATACTCACCAGATGTAAATCGACACTCAATGCGTCCCTCTTCACAATGGTTTATGGCAAACGTCTTTGTATGTGATTTAGCATAAAATTGAATCGTTTCTTGCTTCACGTCGAGGAACATCAAATCGATACCGTCAAACACTGTATGTCTCGACATAGTGGTTCCTGCATGTGAAACTGCATGATTATGTGGATTCATACTATCACCATATACACAAATACTATAAACATAAACGTTAATATTGTATTATAGTATACTTATTGATATCTATTGTCAAATTCAAATTAGTAATAATTCATTTTTTCTTTAAAAATATAAGTGAATAGCCTCGTAAGTTAAACTAATGTAGTCTAACTTGCGAGGCTATATTCAGAATCACCATCGATAATTCTTTATTTTTTAGTTTTTACAATAAAAGCTAACGCTATTACGTGACCAACCCATACGAGGCCCATCACAATAAGAGCAACTGGCATATTTTGACTAAAATAAGCACCGATTGCCATTATAGTAGTAACAGAAGCGAGAATAGACAACTTTGTCCGCAACGTCAACGCTTTATCGCGTTCATAGGCACCAACGGTCTTTTGGTATAAACTAGACTCCAAAAACATTTTATGGAATCGTTCAGATCCTCGAGCTAAACAAAATAAGGTTAGCATATAAAAAGGAACTGTTGGCAATAGTGGTAGTACAATACCTGCTGTACCAAGGACAAAACTTATAGCACCAATGGTCAAGAATACATATCGAACTACAACATTACTATGTTGCTCAGTTGTTTTCATTAATCCTCTTCTACGTAGTTAATAACTTTACCTTTTGTTTTAATAAAGTTAGGAATGATAAGTACTAATGCAGCAATAGCTACGATACCATAAATACCAGCCATACCTACCCATTCGTAAGCATTACCTAATACAAGGCCCATTACGGCAAAGTCCGCATCACCAAAGGTTGTATTTTGGAAGCCTAATTGACCAAGAACTGGAAGTGCCATTGCTGGTAAGAATGTGATAGCTAAACCATTAAGGAAAGCACCTACAGCTGCACCACGACGACCACCAGTAGCATTACCATAGATACCTGCTGTAGCACCACAGAAGAAGTGTGGTACAAGACCAGGAATGATCAATACGCCACCTACAGCACCAAGGATAAGCATACCGATGATACCACCGATGAAGGAGCTAAGGAAGCCTAATACTACAGCTGTTGGAGCATATGTAAAGAATACAGCACAGTCTACAGCTGGGATGGCATTAGGAATAATTTTTGTAGCAATACCTTGGAAGGCAGGAATCAAATCACCTAAGATCATACGTACACCAGAGTATACGATTGTTACGCCTACTGCAAAGTTCATAGCACTCATAACAGCGTATAAGTAAGGACTCATATCGCCAGATAAAGTAGATACGAATTCAGAGCCTGCTGCAATTGCGGCGATTAAATAGAATACGATCATAGTCAATGCAGTAGATAATGTGGAGTCACGCAAGAAGCCCCATTTTTCAGGAATTTCAATATCTTCTGTGCTATCTTCAGCTTTACCTACATATTGAGCAACCCAAGCAGATAAATAATAACCTAAACTACCAAAGTGACCTATAGCAATTTCATCACCATCAGTAACTTTAGATGTGTAGCTTTGACCAATAGCTGGAGAAATGGCAGACCACGCGCCCATCAAGAAACCACCTACAAGGATAAGCTCCATACCGGACAAACCTGCAGTACCGAGTACGGCAGACATGAGACATGCCATAAACAAGCTGTGATGACCTGTTAAGAACACATATTTGAACTTGGTGAAACGAGCAATACATAAGTTCATCAATAAGCCTACTACGAGAATAGACATCGTTTCAACGCCAAGAACCTTTTGTGCAACAGCTACGATAGCTTCATTGTTTGGTACAACGCCAGTAATATGGAAGCCATGTTCAATCATCTTGCCTAGTGGATCAAGATTGCTAACGATAACACCAGCACCTGCTGCGAGCATCAAGTAGCCAAGAATCGGTTTCAATGTACCTGTCATTACCTTATGAAACGGACGTTTCAAAGCAACTAAGCCTACACATGACATAATACCAATTAAAAGTGCTGGTTGAGACAGCACGTCACGTAAGAACTCTAATACCATTTCCATGGCACTACCTCCTATATATAGTTGTTACATCTTATTGAGCTGCTTGTTTTAATGCATCAAGAATATCTTCTGTGATTTTCTTTTTATTAATATAGCTACGAACAATAGCGATATTTTTGCCTTCGAATTGTTCTGCCAATTCTTTTACAGTTACGATAAGATCAGCCTTACGACCTTGAGCCGCATTAAAATCGATAGACTCAACTTGTGCATCAATGCCGTTTTCAGCACAAATCTCTTCGATTTTCATTTTAAGCATCAAGCTAGAACCAATGCCATTACCGCATACAGTTAATACAGAAATCATAATTGCCTCCTTCTATATCTATTATTGATCGTCTAAATGCTCAGCCAAAAATGCTTGTACATCGTCGATACTTTCAAACTCAACGGCTGCATCTAAAAATTCGTCATCCTCAAATAAAGTAGCAATATCCGTCAACAATTGAATATGCTCATCCTTATTA
>NZ_CAKPTN010000109.1 GCF_934190855.1 uncultured Veillonella sp.
AGCTGCTACTCGAGCCTCTTCCGCTTTACGTGCTGCTTCTAAACGATCTGCTTCAGCCTTACGCGCCGCTTCGATTCGTGCCAACTCAGCTTTACGCACTTCTTCTGCCTTACGCGCTTCCTCAGCTTTGCGTTCAAGCTCGGCTTTTCTAGCTGCTTCAATGCGTTTTGCCTCTTCTGCTTGTCTCATTTCTTCAGCTTTCTTAGCTTCTAGCGCTGCTTTTTCTTTTGCCGCTTGAGCTTCTTGAGCCGCTTTTAATTCAGCAGCCTTCCGATCAGCTTCTGCTTTTTCTGCCATTTTACGCTCAATTTCAGCATGTTTAGCTTCTGCAGCCTTGCGTGCCATTTCTGCCTTTTCCGCAGCTAATTTAGCTTCTTCCGCTTTTTTACGAGCTAACGCTTCCTCAGCTTCTTTTGATTTTTTAAGCTGTGCTTCTTTTTTAGCTTCAGCTGCTACTTTATCACTTAACTTTTTAGTTTCTTCATGAGCAATATTCTCTGCCTGTTTACTAGGTGTCAAAGTAGATTTTGTAGTATCTACAGCACCTTTATTGGCATCTTTACCACCTATAGGGCCTACCGGAATTTGCGTAGCCCCTTGAGTAGGATGACCTAAGCTATCTTTCACATCCTTAGGGACATTAACAGCAATAGTTTGATGTTTTTGAGGATTTGCAAGAGATTCAGGAATTAACAAGAAACGAATCGGCAAGTTAGATGCCCCTGCAGGCATAAAGTTTAATGTTAATAAATCACCTGCATTATAGTTACCCATAAGGCGGCTATCTAAAATGGTCCCTTCCCCCAGTGCAGAAATACCGTCAGCACCGCCTATGTGATATGTACGTGTGTCCGTTTGACCACGACGAGCACCTTGTTGGTGCAATGCTTTCACCGTAAAGGAACCAGAATAGGGACCACCAAGAGGGTTAAAATATAATCTGAATGGCTCATTACCCTTAGTAGGAATTTTTAATGTATAAGATACACCATAGTTACCACGGTCGCGAACAAATGCTTTATTTTGCATTTCGTCTACACCGTTAATAAACATATCTTCACGGTCATTGCCGATTTCCACAAAGGCACCGCCCAATGCCGTATCAAACGGTGTAGTAACCTCCATATTACGCTTAGAACCAGTATAGGTACCACGCAATTGGATTTCATCAATAGGCAAATTTTTCGCCCAATGAGACGCATCAACCGCATCCATGCCCATTGGTAGCATCATAACGCGAGCAAATACAGGCGCTTCCGTTTTAATATCGACAATACCCGTAAACAAAGCATCTTGGTAAACAGGTGTATGTTCTAGATCACTAAAGATTAATTTACGACCTTGAGGTGGAATACTTAATGAATATAATGGTTTAGCATTAGGACTTTCATTAAGAGGCTGCTCTAAATCTTTACGCGACAAATCACGACCAGCCGCGAAATAATCAGGCGTCGCCACAGATTTTAATTGCCGCATTACATGGACAGTATTAGGGTATGCCGTTTGGTTTTCAAGGACGATAGCGATTTTATGAGGCTGATCCATTTCATTTACATGGTAGAAATAGATACGGCCATTGCCATTAATTGTACCTGCACTAAGCGTACCACCTACAGGCCCTACGTATTCAGGGCTATCTGATAGGAGTAATGTATCCGTTTGAGACACCAATGTGGGTGGCAACGGAGAAAACTGAAAATATCCAATTGATTGTAAATCTATATCACGAGCCTCTACATGGCCTGTAAGGGCAGCCATGGCGGCCATGGCCGCAGCTACACAATATCTTGATTTATAAGAAAACATATATTATTACCTCTATATTTCTTCAAGCCCCATCGGGTCATACGTAAGTGCTAATGCTTCAATCTTTTTAAGACGGTGCCCAATGCCCGATTTAGACAATTCCCCATCCATTAATTCTTCCAGCTCTTTCAAACTCGCTTCGGGATTTTCCCACCGAAGTCTTGCAACGATGCGCAATTTTTCAGGTAATTCTTCAATACCGATTTCTCTATCGATAATACGGATAGCTTTTACCTGACGTACCGCTGCATCTACAACCTTCTGTAAATTTGCAGTTTCACAGTTTACTTGACGATTAATCTGATTTCGTACGGTCTTCATGATACGTACGTTTTCAAATTCCATGAGAGCAGATTGAGCGCCCATAATTTGCAAGCAGTTCGTCACTGCATCCCCTTCTTTAAGGTATACTACATACTCTTCCTTGCGCTCCGTTAACCCAGCGTGAATGTGAAAGAGTCGTAACACATGGATAATTTCCCGTGCAAAACTTTCATTACCCGTCATAAACTCTAAGTGATAATCACTTTGTGGTTTATTAACAGATCCGCCCCCTAGGAATGCGCCCCGTAAAAAAGCACGACGAGCCTCCATAGATTTGAGCCAGCTACGTGGAATTTGTTCAGTTACAGGCCATAGTGCAAGGTCTTCTAAAGCTTGACGCCCCTCCATAGATGGTTCTACAGATAAGGTGTACATATTCTTCTTACGCAGGTTTAAACCTTGTCGTACTAATACATTAGTAGGTAATTCGTATTGTTTCTTTAAAATACCTAGCAATCGACGAGCTACCGCATTATTTGCCGTAGCCAATCGAATGCCTACAGCACCTTTCATACCTAAAATGATAGATCCACCCATGCGCAATAAGCAAGACGCTTCAATTTTCATGGCCAAATCTGCATCACTAGAGGATTCATATTGGCATAATTCATTTTTTACATCTTCTGCAAATGACATAGGTATCCCTTCTCATTAATGATCATCTCGTTGAAGATAATATTCTAGGATATGTGGTTCTGTGTTAGATTGCATAGCACGAACGATATCCATAATAACTTTGCCTAACCGTTCTGGATCGTGAACAGCTGGCTTTTTAGAACTAATCAAGGTAGCGCGAATTGTACGAATACCTTTAGCTTGTAATTTTTTCGTATCTAATGCTACAGGTTCAGAACCTACAGCACTATATTGCTCAACCATTTGAATTGGCAATGGGCCGTCATTAGCAAGGACTGTATCTACAATACCTTCACCGCCATGGGCAATAAGAGCCTCTACATGGTCATTTAATGTATAGCCCGTAGTTTCACCTGGTTGCGTCATAACATTAGCAATATAAATTTTATTAGCCTTACTTGCTCGTACATGAGAGGCTAACTTATCTGTTAACAGATTTGGAATAATACTAGTATATAGACTACCCGGACCAAAGATGATTACATCTGCTTCATCGATGGCACGCAAAGCAGCACCTTCTGGTTTAGGCTGTGCAGGTTCACTATAGATACGTTGAATGCGCTTTCCAGAATTTGGAATATTACTTTCACCTTCTACGATAGTTCCATCTGTCATTTCTGCACATAGTTTAATAAACTCCGTAGAGGAAGGAATAACACGACCGCGGACACGCAATAATTTACTAGCCGCTTCGAGAGCCTCCTCCACATCACCATCATAAACTTGAGCGAGTGCTGTAATAAATAAATTACCAAAGCTATGACCAGATAATTCATTTTCCCCTTCAAAACGATAGCGGAATAAGTTTTCCATAACCCCTTCTTGTTCAGCTAGTGCAACGAGACAGTTACGAAGATCACCAGGAGCAATCATTTTAAAGTCTTCCCGCAAACGGCCAGAGGAGCCACCATCATCTGCAACCGTTACGATAGCAGATAGATTAGATGTGTGCGCTTTCAAACCACGCAACAGATTTGATAAGCCCGTACCACCGCCGATAACGACGATTTTTGGACCTTTATCAAGACGAATATTTTGGAAAATAATATCCGATACCTTGCTATCCGGATTTGGTAATACAGCACGAATAATCGTTTTAATAACCTTACTCGTACCGATGAGCATCAGTATGGAACCGATAGATAATAGTACAAACCCAACAGCAATGAGAACATTATAATTGTAAAAGCCCGTTAAATCATAAGAAAAGGCTAGTACAATATCTTCAAGTACGGCTAACCATTGATAGTTAAACATCAAGGAAATGCCGATAATTAATAGACCTACACCAACACCAAACAGGGCAAGCCAACGTTTTATATTTAGGCCCGGAATTAACCACCGGAACCATCCTTTTCGCAACATAAGAACCCCTATCTAGTTATCAAGCGTTTTAATTTCATGTGGATTAAAATCTTCTTCTACATTATTTTTCATCATATCTCGATGTTCAACAGATACACGATATCCCTTTTCAAGCAGATGAGAATATAATGCCTCAGCCATAGCAACAGATCTATGCATACCGCCGGTACAGCCTACAGCTACAATAAATTGAGATTTACCTTCTTGCTCATAATTTGGCACAAGAAAGTCTACCGTATCAAAATAACGTTTTTTGAATTCATCCGTCACTTCAAAAGAATGAATATATTCATTAACAGCTTTTACGCGACCTGTTTTATGACGGAATTCTGGAATATAAAACGGATTTGGTAAGAAACGTACATCCCATACCATATCTGCATCGAGAGGAATACCGTATTTGAAGCCAAAGCTAACCACAGTAATAGCCATGCCATGACCTTCATCGACTTGAGTAAAGCGAGTTTTTAAATACTCTTTAAGACTAGCAGTTTTCATATTCGTAGTATCGATGATGAAGTCTGCTTTATGGCGCACAGAGTTAAGAATTTGACGTTCTTTTTTAAGACCAGTCGTAATCAGCCCATCTGGAGCCAAAGGATGGCTACGACGACTCTCTTTATAACGACGAATTAAGGTTTCATCAGTAGCATCCATAAATACAATTTCAAAATCTACCTTCATATCTTTTAATGTATCAAGAGACGAAGAAAGAGCTTCAAAGAATTCACCACCGCGAATATCGACTACTAGAGCTACACGATTAGTACGCTCCCCACCTTGACGGCAAATTTCACTCAATTTAGGAATAAGCACAGGTGGAATATTATCGATACATAAATACCCCATATCCTCTAAGGCCTGTAGCACTTGAGTTTTACCGGCACCAGACATGCCAGTAACGATTAATAAACGAAAGGCTTCCATAGTTTTACTCCATTATAAAAGATTCTTTTCAATCCAACGGGCCACACCATCTTCATTATGATGACCACAAATTGCATGTGCTACAGATTTCACATGATCAGTAGCATTTTCAACAGCTACTGAATAACCGGTTTTACTGAGCATTGAAATATCATTCTCTGCATTGCCAAAGGATATAATATTCTCTAACCCGATGTGACTATCTAAGGCTAACTGTGCTAAAGCACGCCCTTTAGATACATTCGGTGCAATGATTTCTAAAAAGTCACTTTGGCTGCGAACTAATGTAACTACATCTCCCACCAAAGGCGTTAAGGTATCAATAATTCTATCAATGCCTTCTACAGTATCGATAGCACTTA
>NZ_CAKPTN010000110.1 GCF_934190855.1 uncultured Veillonella sp.
GGTTAATTATGAAAGAAATTCAAGGACAAAGTTTCCTACAAAATCATCCATGTTACAACAAGTCTGCTTCTGCTAATTGGGGACGCTTACATTTACCAGTAGCGCCGAATTGTAATATTCAATGTAATTATTGTAATCGTAAGTACGACTGTGCGAATGAAAATAGACCGGGCGTGACGCAGCACGTTTATACGCCACAAGAGGCAGCAGCCTTTGTGCATAAGGTATTTGATGCACGTAAGGATATTTCTGTTGTCGGCATTGCAGGGCCTGGAGATCCTATGTGCGATGCGGATAAGACACTGGAAACATTCCGCCTCGTTAAAAAAGATTTTCCTCATGTCATGCTCTGTTTATCTAGTAATGGCTTAGCAGTGCCTGATTATATCGATGAAATCGCTGACTTAGGGATTACTCATGTAACGATTACAGCTAATGCTATTGATCCAGAGATTGCAAAAAATGTATACTCCATGGTTCGCTACGAGGGGAATATCTACAAGGGAATCGATGGGGCCCGTATTTTATTAGAGCGTCAGGCTGAAAGTATCCGAAAATTAAAGGAAAAGAACATCATCGTTAAGATCAATACCGTAGTAGTGCCTGATGTCAATATGGACCATGTACCAGCTATCGCTAAACAAGCAGAAGCATGGGGCGTAGATTTGATGAACTGTATTGCTATGATTCCAGTTCATGATACAGCCTTTGAACATCACCGAGGTCCGACTTCAGAAGAAATCGATAACATGCGTCAATTTATTGGTCACTATGTTCCACAAATGACGCACTGTAAGCGCTGTAGAGCTGATGCTATCGGTCGTTTATGCGAAGCATAAAAGGCTATATACTCATGGTATATAGCCTTAACAGCGATATCTGTTATTTAGAGCTCTTTACAATTGTATTTAGAGCCGATAATGCAGCCTCTACATCTTCATGTCTGTTAGCGTAGCCAAAGGAGAAGCGTACGGTTCCCTCTGGATAGGTGCCTAAAGTTTGATGTGCTCGTGGAGCACAATGAAGACCAACGCGCGTCATGATGTGATAGGTTGACTCTAGTTCGTAAGCAATGCTTGCCGGATCCATATCATCTATCGTGATAGATACGACGGCTGTTCGATCTTGAATATCTTGTTTACCGATGATAGTAACTCCGTTTATTGACCGTAATCCTTCGAGGAAGGCTTTTGTCAAAGCTAGCTCGTGATTGTGGATATTCTCCATGCCGACTGATTCGATGTAGGAGAGACCTTCGTTGAGGCCGATGATGCCAGGTAGATTTAATGTACCTGCTTCAAAGGCGTCGGGCATATGGGTTGGCATCGTTTCTAAATGTGAAAAACTGCCCGTGCCACCGGCGATAAGAGGCGTTAAGGTTTGAGCCATTTCTTTGGTTAAAATAATACCACCGATACCTTGTGGGCCCAATAATCCTGTATGACCAGTAAAGCAAAGTGCATCGATATGACACGCTTTCACATCGATAGGGATAACACCCGCTGTTTGGGCTGCATCTAGAATGAAGTGTAGATTATGAGCATTACAGATTGGACCAATTGATTCAATAGGCTGCGCGGTGCCACATACATTGGATGCGTGATTGATAATTATAGCCACTGTATTTGGACGGATGAGTGACTCAATAGTTTCTACTTGGATAGAACCAGTCGTATCACAAGGGATACAGTCAAAGGTAATACCTTCATCCAATAGTTGTGTAAGAGGTCTCATCACCGCATTGTGTTCCATAGAGCTAACGAGGACGTGATCACCGGCTTTCAATAGGCCCTTGATAACCATGTTTAAGCTCATCGTTACATTTTGTGTAAAAATGACAGGAGATGGATCGTGTCCGTTGAATAAGGTATTTAGTCGTTGGCGCGTTGTATAGATAATATCCTCTACATCATAGGCTAGGGCATAGGAGCCACGGTTGATATTGATGCCCCGGTTCGTTATATAGTTAGATATAGCGCTAGCTACGTTTGGAGCTTTGGGGAATGTGGTACTCGCATTATCCAAATAAATATAGTTCATTGGTAATCTCCATGAATAACAAGGTGTATTTATGGTTATTATATCATGAGTCGTATGCTTGATAGGGTAGAAGCATATGCTCATATAGTTTTAGTGTAGTTAGTTTGAAAGGAGTTTATTATGAGTGGGTCTCATGAAAAACGGAATTTAATTATTGCAGGCCTAATTATTGGCGCTATTGCAGGCTTCCTCGTATTAGCTGGAAACCCGGGTAATATGGGCTTTTGCATTGCCTGCTTTATCCGTGATACCGTAGGTGGTCTAGGTCTACATCGTGCCGCACCAGTACAGTACATTCGCCCAGAAGTTATCGGTCTCATTTTAGGGGCCTATGTATTGTCTATGATTCGTGGCGAACATCAAAGCAAAGGTGGTTCCTCTCCAATTATTCGATTTATTCTCGGCTTCTTTGTTATGATTGGTGCATTGATGTTCCTTGGTTGTCCAATTCGCATGATCTTGCGCCTCGGCGGTGGTGATTTAAATGCATTATTCGGTATTGCTGGTTTTGCAGGCGGTATTGGATTTGGTACTATATTCTTGAAAAAAGGCTATTCTTTACAACGCACCTATGCGTTGAGCAAATTAGAATCTGCTATGATGCCTGCTATTCAAGTCGGGTTGCTCATACTTGTTGTTACGGCTCCAGCATTTATCTTCTTTAGCCAAAAAGGTCCTGGTGCTATGCATGCACCTTGGTTAATTTCTTTGGCGGCAGGCCTCGTGGTAGGTGGCTTATCTCAAGTTAGCCGTCTTTGTACAGTTGGTGGCTTCCGTGATTTATTCTTGTTCAAAAAATCTATTCTTATTTTTGGGTATCTTGCAGTACTTGTAGGTGTATTTTTAGTAAATATTAGTTTTGGCAATTTCCATCTTGGCTTTGAAAACCAACCGATTGCACATACAGACGGCTTGTGGAATTTCTTAGGTATGGCGCTTGCAGGTTTCTGCAGCGTATTGCTTGGTGGTTGTCCATTGCGTCAATTGATCATGACTGGTGAAGGGAATTCCGATTCCACTGTGACAGTACTTGGCCTGGCAGCAGGTGCAGCATTTGCTCATAACTTTGGTTTAGCTGCTTCTGGTGCTGGCCCTACATTAAATGGTCAAATTGCTGTGGGTGTTGGTTTTGTAGTGGCTCTTATCATAGCTATCCTTAATACAAAACGTGCCAATGCGTAGGCTAGAAGTGAGTAACTATGAAATACATTGCTACTTTTTACTCTCACTTTGGAGCCATTCGTTTTAAACGAGAGGCCCCTGAAGGGGTAACCAATATAGAACTTCGTCCAGTACCGCGCGATTTGAGTTCCTCTTGTGGAACGAGTGCCTCCTTTGATGCTAGTGAAAGCTTTACTTTTACAGAAGATTCAACGGACGAAATTGAACAAATCGTAGCTGTTACAGAGGGCGGTTATAAAACTATCTATGAAAGTCCTAATAAATAAGGTCTAGAGATTTTTAGTGCTGTTAATCCAAGTAGTTCTATAATTATTATATAATGTAAACAAGGAGTTATCCGTTGGATAGCTCCTTATTTGTTATACAGCCCTATATTTTTTTGTGGTTCACCAACAGTATATGTCATTGAATCTCCTAATATATATGGCATTTATAGATGGATATAAAAATTGTAAATGTAAGATGTATTGACTTAAACCTAACTTTAAGTTTTATACTATAAACATACTTGAAGTATAACACTAGTTATTTTGAGTGACAATATTTACAATCATTATACTTGGTTATGTATAGTGATTGTAGTTGAAGTAAATATAATTTGTATTGAAAGGATTACCATGAACTTAATTGATATAAAATCTCCAGTCGATTTAAAAGGCTTATCTATTTCTGAATTAACAGACTTAACGGCACAAGCTCGGCAAGCTCTCATGACAAAGGTATCTGAGCACGGCGGCCATTTTGGTCCACCTATGGGCGTAGCAGAAATGATCATGGCCTTGCACTATGTATTTAACTCTCCTGTAGATAAGATTGTATATGACGTATCTCATCAATCCTATGTACATAAGATGGTTACAGGTCGTGCGTTGGCGTTCTTAGATCACGATCATTATGATGATGTAACGGGCTATACAGATCCTACTGAAAGTGAGCATGATTTCTTTAACATTGGTCATACATCCACATCTATCTCCTTAGCATCTGGCCTGGCTACTGCTCGAAATTTAAAGGGCGACTCTGAAAATATTATTGCTATTATTGGTGATGGTTCTTTATCTGGTGGGGAAGCCTTTGAAGGTCTAGATTATGCGGCCACATTAGATAGCAATATGATTATTATCGTCAATGATAATGACCAATCCATTGCGGAAAATCATGGTGGCTTGTATCGTGGTCTTCGTGAGTTACGCGAGTCCAATGGTGAAAGCCCTAATAATATTTTCAAGGCTTTAGGTTTAGATTATCGTTTTGTAGCAAAGGGTAATGATTTGGAAACCCTAATCAATGTATTTAAGGATGTGAAAGATATCGATCATCCTATCGTGTTGCATGTGGTTACTCAAAAAGGTAAGGGCTATGCCATTGCAGAGCAACATAAAGAGAAGTTCCATTGGATCATGCCATTTGATTTAGAGACAGGTAAACTCAAAAAGGAACATCATGGTCCGACCTATGCTGGTACAATTGCGGACTATTTGATGGAACAAATTAAAGTAGATCCAACTGTGGTAGCTATTAATGCAGGGACACCAGGTGGCTTTGGCTTTAACTCTGAATGGCGTAAAGAAGCTGGTAAACAATATATAGATGTTGGTATTGCGGAAGAACATGCTGTTGCAATGAGTTCTGGTATTGCAAAAAATGGCGGTAAGCCAGTGTTCAGTGTAGATAGTACCTTCTTACAACGCGCTTATGACCAATTGGTTCAAGATCTTTGCGTCAATAATAATAGTGCAGTTATCATCAATCATATGGCATCTGTATATGGCATGAACGATGTCACTCATTTAGGGATCTTTGATATTCCTATGCTTACAAGCATTCCTAATTTAGTATACTTAGCACCTACTAATAATGAAGAATTGTTGGCTATGACCGAATATGCAGTGCATCAACACGAGCATCCTGTGGCCATTCGTGTTCCTGTAGGTGAATTTACATCTACTGGTGTAGCCGATACGACTGATTACAGTGTTTTAAATAAATCTGAAGTGACTCGTCGTGGTGAACGCATTGCCTTATTAGGTCTTGGTAATTTCTATCATCTAGCTAATCAAGTGGCTGATGAATTGGCTAAAGACGGTATTCATGCAACCGTAGTTAATCCTAAATTTGCTTCTGGCCTTGATAGAGCATTGCTGGAAGAATTGAAAGCAAATCATTCTGTAGTATTTACTTTGGA
>NZ_CAKPTN010000111.1 GCF_934190855.1 uncultured Veillonella sp.
GTGGATGCTTGTAAATTTAACCCATGTTATCATGAACATGAGCCAATTTGTGGCATTAAAGATGCTCTTGAAGCAGGTCGTATTCATCAAGGACGATATGACGCTTATATGTCTATACGTAACGATATAGAAAGTCAACGAAAGAGGTTTTAATATGATTAAAATTGCACCATCAATGCTTTCCGCAAATTTTGCGACCTTAAGCGAAGAATTACAATCTATTGAATCAGCGGGGGCTGACTTATTACATATCGACATTATGGATGGACATTTTGTGCCGAACTTAACCTTTGGTGCGCCTATTGTGAAAGCCATTCGTCCATATACAAAATTACCTTTTGATGTGCATTTAATGGTTACAAATCCTGGTGATTATGTAGAAGAATACGCAAAAATTGGCGTAGAATATTTTACATTCCATCAAGAAACAGTACCTCATATGCATCGTTTAATTCAACATATTAAGCAATGTGGTATGAAAGCTGGTGTTGCATTAAATCCAAGCACACCAGTATCAGTATTAGAAGATGTGGCTGCAGATTTAGATATGATTTTAATTATGTCTGTAAATCCGGGCTTTGGTGGACAATCTTTTATTAAAAATGCCATTAAAAAGGTTAAACAAGCTAAGATATTGTTAGAAGAAGTAGAAAATACTACAGCCGTAATTGAAGTTGATGGTGGTATCAACGACATTACTTGCGTACCAATCAAAAGAGCGGGGGCAACAGTATTAGTATCTGGCTCTGCTGTATTTGGTGCTGAAGATCGTGCTCATATGATCGACGCCATTCGCAATAACTAGCTTTATATTCGTATTGGCGGTACATATTATAGGCTTAACAATAATATAGTCATGACCTAATCTAGAAATTTTTACAGGGAGTGAGGAATTCTTTAAGAAATCCTCACTCCTTGCTTGCTTTTATAATAATTATTTGTTAAAATTATTGGGTATGAAAAATATGCACGTCGGTGGACTTCGGTACTGTGCCTAATTTTGGGTGACCCGAAGGATGAAGCGGCGGAGGTTAATTAACAGGAGGTGCCACAATGGCAGTAGTATCAATGAAACAATTATTAGAGGCTGGTGTACACTTTGGTCATCAGACTAGAAGATGGAACCCTAAAATGGCGAAATTCATCTTCACTGAGCGCAATGGTATTTATATCATTGACTTGTCTAAAACAGTTAAAAAAGTAGAAGAAGCTTACTCTTTCTTGCGTGAAGTTGCTTCCCAAGGCGAAGTAATCTTGTTCGTAGGTACTAAAAAACAAGCTCAAGAAGCTATTAAAGAAGAAGCTATCCGTGCTAACATGTTCTTCGTAAACGAACGTTGGTTGGGCGGTATGTTGACTAACTTCAAAACAATTGAAACTCGTATTAAACGTTTAAAACAATTGGAAGCTATGGCAGAAGATGGTACTTTCGAAGTATTGCCTAAAAAAGAAGTTATCGGTCTTCGTCATGAAATGGAAAAATTGGAAAAATACCTTGGCGGTATCAAAGATATGCCTAAAATGCCAGGTGCTCTTTTCGTAGTTGATCCTAAAAAAGAAAAAATCGCTATTGCAGAAGCTAAAAAATTGGGTATTCCTGTAGTTGCAACAGTTGACACTAACTGCGACCCAGATGAAGTTGATTTCCCAATCCCAGCAAATGATGACGCTATCCGCGCTGTTAAATTGTTGGCTGGTAAAATGGCTGACGCTGTTCTTGAAGGTCGTCAAGGCGAATCCTTCGAAGAAGGCAATGCTGAAGCTGCAGAATAATTCTGCAAAGCTACTTAATCATTTCTGATTAGCATTTGAAAGATAAATCTATAACATATATAATTAGGGTAAGGACTATATCCTTACCTTAATTAGTACTAGGAGGAACAAAATAATGGCAATTACTGCTGCTTTGGTAAAAGAATTGCGCGACATGACTGGCGCAGGTATGATGGACGCTAAAAAAGCATTGGTTGAAACTGACGGTAATATCGATAAAGCGGTTGACCTTCTTCGTGAAAAAGGTCTAGCTGCAGCAGCTAAAAAAGCTGGTCGTATTGCAGCTGAAGGTGTAGTACAATCCTACATTCACGCTGGTGGCCGTATCGGCGTTTTAGTTGAAGTTAACTGCGAAACTGACTTCGTTGCTAAAACTGACGACTTCCAAAACTTGGCACGCGATATCGCTATGCAAATCGCTGCTGTTAACCCTACATACTTGAACCGTGAAGAAGTTCCTGCTGAAGTAATCGAACACGAAAAACAAGTATTGTTGGAACAAGCTAAAGTAGAAGCTGAAGAAGACGTAAAAGCTGGCCGTAAACCAAAACCTGAAGCTGTTTTGGAAAAAATGGTTGCTGGTCGTATTGAAAAATTCTATAAAGAAAACTGCCTATTAGAACAAGTATTCATTAAAGATGGTGACAAAACTGTTACTGATGTAATTAATGAAAATATTGCAAAAATCGGTGAAAACATCAACGTACGTCGTTTTGTTCGCTACGGTTTAGGTGAAGGCATTGAAAAACGCCAAGATGACTTCGTAGCTGAAGTAATGGCATCTGTTGGTAAATAGTTAAGAAACAATAAGAGAACACCGTACAGTGTTCTCTTATTTTGCAATAGAGGAGTAAAAACATGGCAAAGAGAAACTTTCAACGTATTGTTTTGAAGTTGAGTGGTGAAGCATTGGCAGGTGACCAAGGTTTTGGTATTAACCCGGATGTTGTTGAAGAATTTGCGCAAGAGATTGCCGCTTTAGCGAAATCCACTGATTTAGAAATCGCAATTGTTGTTGGTGGCGGTAACCTATGGAGAGGGTTAGCAGGTAGCAACCAAGGTATGGATCGTGCTACTGCTGATTATATGGGTATGCTAGCAACAGTAATGAACTCCTTAGCATTGCAAGACGCATTAGAGCAAGCTGGCGTAGATACACGCGTACAAACAGCTATCGAAATGCAAGAAATTGCAGAACCTTATATTCGTCGTCGCGCTATTCGTCACTTAGAGAAAAAACGTATCGTAATCTTTGGTGCTGGTCTTGGTAAACCTTACTTCTCTACAGATACAACAGCTGCATTACGGGCTGCTGAAATCGAAGCAGATGCAATTTTGATGGCGAAGAAATTTGCTGATGGCGTATATGATTCTGATCCTAAGACGAATCCTAATGCTATTAAATTTGATGAGTTAACATATAACGATATCATTACAAAAGAATTAAAAGTTATGGATGCTACATCCACAACTTTATGTAAAGATAACAATATTCCTATTATCGTATTTAGCATGGACATTCCTGGTAACATTACAAAAGCCGCTAAGGGCGAAGAGATTGGTACCATTGTTCGAGGAGAATAATTCAAATGGAAATTAAAGAATTGTTACAACAAGCAGAAGAACGCATGAATAAGTCTATTGAGGCTTTAAAACATGAATTTGCATCTATTCGTACTGGTCGTGCTAGCGTAGCATTACTTGATAAAGTAATGGTTGATTATTATGGTAGTCCATCTCCAATTAATCAAGTTGCAAATATCTCCGTGCCTGAGCCTCGTATGATCGTCATTGCTCCTTGGGATAAAACAATGATCGGTGCAATTGAAAAAGCGATTTTACAATCCGACCTTGGTTTAAACCCTGGTAATGATGGTGCTCAAATTCGTTTAACTATTCCTCAACTAACTGAGGAACGCCGTAAAGAAATCGTTAAAGTAGTTCATAAAAAAGCTGAAGCTGCAAACGTTGCAGTACGTAACATTCGTCGTGATGTAAATGATGCATTGAAAAAAGAAGAAAAAGCTAAAACAATTACTGAAGATGATGCTAAAGACGGTTTAGATGAAATCCAAAAACTTACAGATGCTAAAGTTAAGCATATTGATGAGTTAAAAGCAGTAAAAGAAAAGGACGTATTAGAAGTATAATGTTAGATTCTAATAGCCTTATTGGAATGCCATGGCAGCTTGCAAAGTCTCGTTTGCAGGCTGCCCATATTCCTTTTAAGGTAATGATTGGGGCATCCTTTAATCGCTTTTTTGATATTGCAGATGAAGGATTTTATGTAGCACGTGTTACTAAGGTAGATGAGTGCTTACATATACTAGTATATAGACCAATGATTGCCAGCGACTTCGGAAAATCTATCGAGGTAGACTATGCTAAAGAAATTATTTAACCGTAAACAATCGGATGCGCCTGCTATAGATAGCAATGCTATTCCAAAACATGTTGCTATTATCATGGATGGTAATGGACGTTGGGCCAAACGTAGAGGGATGCCACGTTCCATGGGACACCGTGCTGGGGCAGACGTATTAAAGCAGATCGTTATAGCTGCTGACGAAATTGGTATTAGAGCTCTTACGGTATATGGTTTCTCCACAGAGAACTGGAAACGACCTGAACAGGAAGTTTCTTTACTTATGGCTCTCATCAAAGAATACTTAAACAATAATGTTAAGTATATGCATGAACATAATGTTCGCATTCGATTTATTGGATTTATTGGGGCTCTTTCAGAGGAGTTACAACAAATCATTCGGGATGCAGAACTATTAACTCAGAATAATACAGGTCTTACCTTACAGTTAGCTATTAACTATGGTGGACGTGATGAGATAGTAAGAACTATCCGTGATATTACAGATTCTGTAAAAGCGGGTACTATTACAAAGGACGATATTACTGAAGACTATGTAAGTTCTCAATTATTTACTAAAGAGTTTAGTGATGTAGACTTATTGATTCGTCCAAGTAGCGATTTTAGAATTAGTAACTTTTTGTTATGGCAACTAGCTTATGCTGAATTCTGGTTTACTGATTTACATTGGCCAGATTTCACAAAAGAAACTTTGTTAGAAGCTGTTGCGGCATATCAGAAACGAGAACGCCGATTTGGTGGCTTACGTGATGAGGAATAAAGAATGTTAAAAACACGTGTTATTACCGCTGTTATAGGGTTTATTATTGCCTTAGGTGCCATTACGTTAGGCGGACCAGTGTATGATGTTCTTATTACGCTATTAGCTCTATTAGGGTGGCGTGAATTTGTTTTACTAGGCAAGGCTAAACATGTACGTATGTCTATTATATGGGGCTATATTAGTGTCTTATTATTGATGATTGCCTTTGCATGTCATCAATATATTTTAGCTATAGCTGTTTTAGTATTAAGTTTATTTGCCAATTATATGTTATGTACATTTGGTGAAAATAAATACTCTATGGCTAGCGTATCCTTTAGTGTATTTGGTTTATTATACGTTTGTATCGGCATGATTTCTTTGCTCATGATTCGTCATGATTCTATTTACATGTCTTTAACAATGCCTTTTGAACAACATAACTG
>NZ_CAKPTN010000112.1 GCF_934190855.1 uncultured Veillonella sp.
CTTTACTAAAGCTTACAAAATCAACGATTCTGCACTTGAAGCAGTATCTAACGTAGCATTGTCCTTATTCGTAACAATGGCTATCAACAGCTTGAAGCTAGTTCAATTAATTGATCTTGCATTACCACTTATTACAATTTTACTAGCACAAAGTGTACTTATCTGTGTATTTGCATACCTTATCTACTTCATCTTTGGTCGCAACTACGATGCGGTTATGCTTGGCGCTGGTGCCATCGGCTTCGGTCTAGGTGCTACACCAAATGCGTTGGTTAACATGTTATCCTTGGCAGGCAAACACGGTCCATCCCCTCGTGCATGGCTCGTAGTTTCCTTGGTAGGTGCATTCTTAATCGACTTTGCAAACGCCTTCCTCATTACAACAATGGCAGGCTTCTTGTACTAATAAAAAGGACCCATACGGGTCCTTTTTTTATGAAAAAATCTTATTAGAATAAAAAGAGCTTATTAGAATGATATGTTATCAATCTAATAAGCTCTTTATGCATTATACTATTTAATTAAAGAAGCCCAAGCATTGGCTACATCAGCAAATTCTTGAAGGGTAAAGGTCTCACCTCTTCGTTGACCGTCGATGTTTGCTTTTGCTAATAGCTCTTCGATTCTATCTTTTGATAAACCTGTTGTTTTCATCGTATTAGAGAATGTTTTACGACGTTGCGCAAAACCAGCTTTCACAACGCGGAAGAATAGTTTCTCATCAATTACATCTACCGGTGGTTTATCACGCAATACGCAGCGAATTACAGAACTTGTTACCGCTGGTGCAGGCAAGAAAGATTTAGGAGGTACATCGAGAACAATATCTGGCTCTGTATAATACTGAACAGCTACAGATAAGGCACCATAGTCCTTTGTACCAGGCTGTGCTACCATGCGTAGAGCAACTTCCTTTTGTACCATTACAACGAGGCGCTCAATTGGTAATTTGCTTTCCAATAGAGACATAATAATAGGCGTTGTAATATAATACGGTAAATTGGCAACCACCTTAAACGGTTTATGGTTCATGATGGTGGGCACATCTAATTTCAATACATCACCATGAACGATGCGTACATTGTCATAAGATGCTAATGTTGTATCTAGCACTTCTAATAGACGGCGATCTAGTTCAATGGCTGTTACATCAGCACCGCTTTGTGCTAAACCTTGTGTTAAGGTACCAATGCCAGGGCCAACCTCAAGTACAGGTTCACCAGGTGTTAACTCCGCGGCATGAACGATTTCATCGACGATGCCGCGTTTAATAAGAAAGTTTTGCCCTAGCTTTTTGCTCATTTTAATATCGAAGCGTTTACATATATAATGCACTACCTCAGGGCTTGCAATTACTGATTCTAACATCTTAACTCCTATTTCAAACTATTTACTGCCTCTTCATAAGCATCTCGTGTTATACCGTAATGATTTAACCGATATAAGAATTGCTTACCATTTCCGTAGCCAATCCCTAATTTTGCACCAATAACAGCTCGTCGAGCTGCGCTATCTGGCATACCTGACAGTCCATGGCGCACTAAATCCACCATAGAAAATTCATTGGATGATTCTAAAGACTCTACATGTAATGTAGATAAAGCCTTTCTAATGGATTCTGGAGATGCTTGTTCTATGCCAATATCATCGTTTGCAAAAGCTTCGTCACGAGGAACAAAAGCATGTTGTGCATTGGGGAATTTTTTCGTTAATACACGACGAATTCGCTCCCCTGCGGTATCAGGATCTGTTAGTATGATGATGCCTCGTTTTTCATAAGCAACGCGAATCATATCGATAACACCTTTTCGAAGAGTGAAACCTTCAGTGGCTATGCAATCAGCCTCTACAGCTTGAGCAATGCGTTGTATATCAGATTTTCCTTCTACGACGATGACTTGTTTTAGCATAGGTCCTCCTTTATTCTATTAGTACATTGTAACACATATATAACATTGCTTAAATACTTATAATCGAGTAGTATTAATAGTGTAATATATAAAAGGAGGCCAATTATGACCTTACAACAATTAAAGTATGTCACAACAATTGCCAATATAGGTAGTATTAGTGAAGCTGCCAAGAGATTATTTGTATCTCAACCTAGCCTTACAAAGGCTATTAAAGAATTAGAAAAGGAAATGGGCATTACCATTTTCGATCGTACCAATAAAGGGATTACTGTTTCTAAAGAAGGGGAACGTTTCCTCGGCTATGCACGCCAAGTCCTTGAGCAAGCAGCCCTTTTAGAGGAGCAATATAAGAGTCAAAGCGGTGGGAAGAAACAATTTTCTGTTTCTACACAACATTACTCCTTTGCAGTGAATGCCTTTGTAGAGCTTTTAAAAGGTGCAGGCATCGATCAATATGATGTATCCTTACGCGAAACACAAACCTATGAAATCATTGATGACGTAGCTCATATGAAGAGTGAAATCGGCTTGCTTTATTATAATGATTTCAACCGTCCTGTATTAGAAAAATTAATTCACACTAACGAATTAACTTTTACAGAATTATTTACGGCTCACCCTCATATCTTCATCGGTAAAACACATCCATTAGCTAATAAAGATGTAGTGTCCATGGATGAGTTAGAAGAGTATCCATATATCTCCTTTGAACAAGGGGATCATAACTCCTTCTATTTCTCTGAAGAAATCTTCAGTACCGTAGTGCGTCCAAAGCATATCCGCGTTCGTGACAGAGCCTCTTTATTCAGCCTATTACTTGGACTTGATGGGTACACTGTATCTAGTGGTGTAATCGATAAAGAGGTCAATGGGGAAAATATCATCTCTGTGCCCCTTGCAGAAGAAGGCTTGATGCATATTGGATATATTACTAACAATAAAATGCAACGCAGCCGCTTAGGCCAAGAATATATTCAAGCCCTTGAACAATACGTTGGCAACTATGGTAGACATATTCAATTGCCAGAGGATAAAAAATAATATATTGAAAGCACTCTCTTTTATGAATTGATCCAAAGTTGGACACAACTTTGGATGTAGTTCATTTTAGGAGAGTGCTTTTTATATTGCTCCACATTTAAATTCTAATAGTCCCCCCCTCGATATAACTAAAAAGACAAATTTACAATCGTATATAGTTTCAAGTTATATACAACTCTAATATATAGATATTTTTACATATAGTCATACTTCGTTATAATAAGCCTATCGAAATTATCGGTTTTACCGTTTATATAAGGAGGATTATTATTATGTCCAAACAATTAGCACCATTCCACTTTGATATTGTAGGTTCTATCCTACGTCCTGAAGAATTAAAAGAAGCTCGCGAAGCTTTCAATAATGGAAATATTTCTAGAGAAGAATTAACAGCTGTTGAGGATCGTCTTATTACAGACCTCATTCAAAAACAAAAGGCTGCTGGTCTACCAGTTATTACAGACGGCGAGTTCCGTCGTGCCTATTGGCATTTAGATTTCATGTGGGGATTTAACGGCGTAAAAGAAATTGAACTAGAACACGGTTACAAATTCGTTGGTCAAGAAACAGCGCCAGGTTCCCTCGCCCTTACTGGCAAAATTACGGGAACAAATCACCCATTCGTGGAGCATTTCAAATTTGTAAAACAATTCGAAGATGAAAACACTACGGCCCGTCAAACCATCCCAGCTCCATCCCAATTCTTAGCTGAATTATTCCGTGAGGATAACGGCATTACGACACGCTCCTTCTACCCTGATTTAGAAGAACTCATCCAAGACATTGCCGCTGCATATCGTCAAGTTATCAAAGATTTGTATGACGCTGGTTGCCGCAATATTCAATTTGATGATTGTACTTGGGGTATGTGCTGTGACCACGCTTACTGGACAGGCCGTCAAAAGGATAAAAGCGTAACCATCGAAGGCGAAACAGCTAAGTACTTACGCTTAAACAACTTGGCCCTCGAAGGTCGCCCTCAAGACTTAGCCTTTACAACTCATGTATGTCGAGGTAATTACAACTCTACTTGGGCTGCTAGTGGCGGTTATGAACCAGTTGCCCCTATTCTATTCGCTAAAGAAAATGTAGATGCTTATTACTTGGAATTTGACGATGATCGCTCTGGTGGCTTTGAACCATTGCGTGAGGTATCTCCTAACAAGAAGGTCGTATTAGGTCTTATTACATCTAAACGTCCAGAATTAGAAGATAAAGAAGTTATTAAAAAACGCATTCAAGAGGCTACCCAATATATTCCTCTTGAAAGACTTTGCTTATCCCCGCAATGCGGCTTTGCTTCTTGTGAAATTGGCAACCAATTGACCGAAGAAGAACAATGGGCTAAACTAGCATTAGTTAAAGAAATAGCTCATGAAGTTTGGGGTGATTAAATGAATGAACATACTATATATTTAGGGGGCGGTTGTTTCTGGGGCCTTCAAGGATACATCAAGAAAATTGGAGGCGTCCTCTCCACAGAAGTAGGCTATGCCAATGGTCCTACTGAAAATCCAAGTTATGAAGATGTATGCCACAATAGTGGCCATGTAGAAGCCCTCAAGGTTACCTACGATGCAGACACACTCTCCTTGGACCATTTGATTCAATATTTCCTACGAGCTATCGATCCATTTAGTATTAATAAACAAGGCGGTGACGTAGGTATTCAATACCGTACTGGTATTTACTATACGGATAAGGCAGATAAAGCTATTATTGAAAGTACCTTAGCCCGTGCTCAAGCCTTGGAGGGCAAACCCTTTGCTATCGAAGTGTTACCTTTAAAAAACTACTACTCTGCTGAGGAGTATCATCAAGATTACTTAGATAAAAATCCTAACGGTTATTGTCATATTCCATTAGGCCTATCTGATGAGCCACTTATCGATGATAATGCGTATAACAAGCCATCTAAAGAAGCCTTAGAGGCACTATCACCACAAGAGTATGAGGTTACGCAAAATTCTGCTACAGATGCTCCTTTTAGTCATGAATTAACAGATGAATTCAAAGCAGGTCTCTACGTAGATATCACTACTGGAGAGCCCCTCTTTGTATCGTCACATAAATTCAACTCTCATTGCGGTTGGCCAAGCTTTACTAAACCAATCGCTAAGGATGTTATTAAATACTACCAAGACGACTCTCATGGTATGAATCGTATCGAAGTGCGCAGCCGCATTGGCAATGCTCACTTAGGCCATGTATTCGAAGATGGACCTAACGGCTCTCTTCGCTACTGTATCAATGGATCTGCCTTAACCTTTATTCCTAAAGAAGAGTTAAAAGGCACAAAATACGAATATCTCTTACCGTATATTGAAGATTAAATAGTAAAAGACGACTTACACATGTAAGTCGTCTTTTTTAGCATTTTTTAC
>NZ_CAKPTN010000113.1 GCF_934190855.1 uncultured Veillonella sp.
TCACCTCCTTTGGAATCAAAGTTTATCTTTATTCATCATCACTTTATTATAATCTATTTATGAATGTTGTGTATAGGTGGGGGAATGTTAATTCCCCTATAAAAAAGGAATAATCCTTTAGATTTAGTAGGATATTGACGTAATGAGAATTTATGTTAATATTAATTGTAGCCGTATGAATGGGTACTCATGTAAGAGTGTTCATATATTAAATAATATATTCTTAGATGAATCTTTTTTATTAGAAATATAGTATCTCTATAGATAAGATAGATGAATCTTTTTTTACTAAAAATATAGTATATCTATAGCGCTTTAGGTTAGAGATATGGTAGGTAGTTTATTTGCTGATATATCTTTAATATTGATATAGAAAGAAGTGAGATTATGAATAAAAAGAAACAAGAGTTTGATATTACCGGTATGCACTGTGCCGCTTGTGTAAAGCGCGTTGAAAACATTGTTTCTAAAGTAGATGGCGTAGAGTCTGTAAAGGTAAATCTTTTGACTCGAAAAGGTAGCGTTACATATAAAGAGGGAGCTAACGTAGATCCACAACAGATTATAGAGGCTATTACAAACATCGGCTTTGGTGCGGTTGAAGCGGATGAAACAAAACAAGAAATAGAAAAGGTTAATTTAAAGCCTCATATTATCCGATTAATTATTGCAGCCTGTATGGCTGTGCCTATGATGGTGAATATGACACTCCATCGATTTGGTATTGAAGCGTTGCCTGTATGGGTTGAGTTCGTTCTAGCTACTATTGCTCAGTTTGGCCCTGGCCTCATGTTCTATAAGAGTGCGTGGAGTGCCGTGAAAAATGGTGCACTTACAATGGATGTGCTCGTAGTAATGGGCACGACTGTGGCGTATCTATTCAGTATTTATAACTGGCAGTTCCATCCTGAGCTAGGACCTCATGGCATTTACTTTGAAACCTCTGCGTGGCTCATTACCTTTATTCTTCTTGGTAAACTCTTAGAAGAGATTGCAAAAGGGCGTACTTCCGAAGCACTTCAAAAATTGATTGCCTTACAACCTGCAACGGCTCATGTGTTGCGTGATGGTGAGTTTGTAGATATTCCTACTTCTAAAGTAGTGGCAGGAGATATTTTACAAGTTCGGGCAGGCGAAAAAATCCCTGTAGATGGTACCATTACTGATGGTTATTCCACGGTAGACGAAGCTATGCTTACAGGTGAAAGCTTGCCAGTAGAAAAACAAGTAGGCTCCGAGGTAATTGGGGCCACAATTAACTTGAGTGGTGCTTTTACGATGGAAGCGAAGCGTATCGGTTCCGATACAATGCTCTCCCAAATCATCAAGGTTGTAGAAGAGGCACAAACCTCTAAAGCGAGCATTCAACGTATTGCAGATATTGTAGCGCAATACTTCGTTCCTACAGTTATTGGCCTTGCTGTTTTAACAGGTCTTGTTTGGTACTTTGTGATGGGCGATTCTCTCAATGTGGCGCTTATTAATGCTACAGCAGTTCTTGTTATTGCTTGTCCATGTGCTCTTGGTCTTGCAACGCCAACATCCATCATGGTTGGCTCTGGTCTAGGTGCAGAACATGGCGTGCTCATCAAGAGTGCAGAATATCTTGAAAAAGCAGGTAAACTTGATGCTATCGTTATGGATAAAACAGGTACCCTCACACAAGGTGTTCTAGATGTGACGGCTTTCAAAAATTACAATGGTGATGAAAGTACAAATATGTCTATTATGATGGCTCTTGAAAGCGGTACATCTCATCCGATTGCAAAGGCTATGGTTTACTACGGTGAAGATCGTGGTTATAAAGGTAAAGCTGTAGAGCTTGAAAGTTTCGGAGATGTACCTGGCAAAGGTCTACAGGGGGCATACCAAGGCGTATCTGTCCAACTTGGACACAGTCGTTGGATGAATGAACTAGGTTATGACTTAAGTTCCGTTCAAGACGATATTCTTCGCTTTGAAGAGCAAGGTGCTTCTGTGTCTGTTCTAGCTGTTGATGGAGTTATCAGCGCTTTGTGGGCTGTAGAGGATGAATTACGTCCGGAAACTATCGAGGTAGTAAAAGAATTACAGTCTCAAGGTATCGATGTATGGATGCTCACCGGCGATAACCGTCGTACTGCTCAATATATTGCTAAGCAAGCAGGTATTACTCACGTGATTGCAGAAGTCTTGCCGCAAGATAAATCTAGCAAGGTAAAAGAATTACAAGATAAAGGTCTTGTAGTAGGCATGGTAGGTGATGGTATCAATGATGCACCGGCTCTTGTGACAGCTGATATTGGTTTTGCCATCGGCAGTGGTACCGATATTGCTGTAGAGGCGGCGGATATTGTTCTTGTAAGAAACGATTTACATACGTTGGTTCAAGCTGTACGACTCAGTCGTAAGACAATGACCAATATCAAGCAAAATCTTTTCTGGGCATTGATCTTTAACTGTATCGGTATTCCACTAGCAGCCATTGGCGCATTAAACCCAATGATTGCCGGTACAGCCATGGCATTTAGCTCCGTTACTGTTGTAGGTAATTCTCTTCGTTTGAAACGAGCTAAAATCTAATTGAATATATACTCTAAAATATAAAATAGCACCTATAGAATGATATAGGTGCTGTTTTTAATATGTTTCATTGTATTGCAAATTATTAATTCCTATAAACTCGGTATTTTTATAGTGTGCATCATCTGATATACTGAGTATAGTTCTAAAAAAGGAAGGAGTTTATTATGAAATTAAAGACTCGCGATATTGTATATATCGGTTTTATTGCTGCGTTGTGTGCAGTAGCGACAACAATTCGTATTGAAATACCTGGTGGAGCAATGGTACACCTAGGCTCTGCGGCACTCTTTACGACATCTATTCTATTTGGTGGTTTGTATAGTGGGTTAGGCGCTGCTATTGGCTCTGCACTGTTTGATCTCTTTGGAGGTCATACGCAGTACATTGTATTCTCCTTCTTTATTAAAGGTATTGCAGGTCTTATCGTAGGTGGTATGACAGCTGGCTATTTGCCACCATCTATCAATAAACCGACCGCATCTTTTAGTCGTATTTTAGTAGCTCTTATCATCGGTGCTATTTGGACTGCCTTTGGTTACTTCCTAGCGTGGTGGTTTGTTCTTGAAAGTGCAGCTGTGGCGGCAAGTAAAATTCAATACTCCTTGATTACTAGTGCAGCCGGTATTGTAGTAGCTATTGTGTTGACACCTAAATTGCAATCTGTAGTTCGTAGATTATTTACAAAGAACTAAATAGAGTAATTAATAATAAATTACTAAAAACTATATATTGCTAACTAATAACTAATATTCCAAATTGATTATTAGGCATTAATAAAATAGTCTCCCTTAATTCATGTATTCAAGTTAAGGGAGACTCTTTTATTTATTATATTAGATTATGTAGTTACTATTCTTATCTAGAAATTACAGAGATCATTTAAATTTTCTGCCATTGTAGGATGTGTGAAAATTTGATTTTTGAAGTATGTATATGGAATGTTGTTGTCCATAGCCATTTTAATGAGATTAATCAACTCTTCAGCACCTTGTGAATAAAGTGTAGCACCAAGGATTAAATCGTTTTCTGCATCTACTACAATTTTAAAAGCACCTTTTAAATAGTCGTTTACATGAGCTCTTGGCATTGTGGCTACGAGCATTTCTTTAGTTTTAACTGTATATCCTTTGTTGATAGCATCTTCTTCTGTAAGACCAACACGAGCAAGTGGAGGTGTTAAGAAGGTTGTATAAGGAATATTTTTACGATCTTTTAATGTATAGTTACCATTACCTGTAAGTGCACCAAATACAATGCGGAAGTCATCGAGAGAAATATAGGTAAATTGAGGGCCACCGTTTACATCGCCTACTGCATATACGCCAGAAACGGAACTTTCACACGTATCATTAACTACGATAGCACCGCGTTCGTTAGTGGTGATATCTGTATTCTCTAAACCGATGTTAGCTGTATTTGGTTTGCGACCTGTAGCGTATAGAACGGCATCAAAGGTATAGTTTTGACCATTTGCAGTGATAACTGGTTTATTGCCATCATTAGATACAGAGTTTAATGTTACATCGTTAAGAATAGTAATGCCTTGTTCAGCTAAGTACTCGTTAGCTAATTCTTGAACAATTGGTTCCTCGCGTTTTAAGATGCTAGATTCAATATTAAATACTGTAACTTTTGAACCTAGTTTAGCGTATAGGCTGGCAAATTCTAGACCGATAGGGCCAGCACCAATTACTCCTAGAGTACTTGGTTGAGGGGATAATTGTTGAATTTCTGTACTATTATAGAAGCCTGTTGCACTATCAATGCCATCAATGTTAGGCTTAACAGCTACAGCACCAGTGTTAATAATAATAGTTTCACCCGTTAAGATGATTTTATCTTCCCCAGCAGTAATGGCGATTTCTTTATTGCTAATGAATTCACCATGACCAGTATAGACATCGACATGTTCATTTGTGTCTAACATACCGAAGTTTTTATTGCGTAAACGAGTTGTAACAACATCGCGTTGGTTTAATACTTGATCGTAAGATAAGCCTTTTGATGCGGCTATAATCATCGTCTTAGTTGGAATACATGCAATATTAATACATGTGCCACCATACATAAGTGGATTTTCTTCAATCATAGCTACAGATTTGCCCATGGAGCCAAATTTAGCGGCTAATGTTTTACCGGCTTTGCCGAAACCTAAAACGATAAGGTCATATTGTTTGGTATTCATAAAATACCTCCTATCTTTCATATTGAAAATATTAGATATTTACATTATACCACATAATAGTAGATATAAAAGTTAAATATAAAAACAATTATCATTTATAGTGTATAAAATCTTATATAGCAGTATTTACAACTAACTAATGCCTTTATATAGCGGATGGAGTTATATGTTAGATGGAATATAACAATCAAAAGAAGTGTTAAGTATTTCTACTTGACACATTTTTTTTTATGCTGTAGTATATGTAAAGTAATATGACTTGACAGTGATGGAGGTGGCGAAATGGAAGAACGAGTACTTATAAGTTTGCTCTTAGATTTCTATGGGCCATTATTGACGGACAAGCAACGCATGTCCTTACAACTTCACCACGAAGACGATATGTCCCTTGGCGAAATCGCTGAGGAATTAGGTGTATCACGGCAGGCTGTACACGATAATTTACAGCGTGCTCGACATATTTTAAACGATTACGAATCTAAATTACACTTGGTTGCACAATATGAACAACGTGAAGGGTTGCTTTCACAGTTGAAAGAAACCTTGCCAAAAGAGGTATTAGCTGAAAGCAAGGTACAACAA
>NZ_CAKPTN010000114.1 GCF_934190855.1 uncultured Veillonella sp.
GCGGAAGCCTAATAATATTAGCAATAAATAAATAGTAGCAAGAACCCCTGTTATGATGGAGGCTTTTGGCAAAATAACGCCAAATACAATTGTGAAAAATGAACTAGGCTCAGGTGGTCCTGCAGGATCCTCTTTATACGTGCAGACCATAGTCATACAAATAAAAGCGTTTATAGATGCTAGTATTTTGAAAATCAAGTGGGTGAAGTCAAATGGTTCGTTGATGATGATGTAGAAGAACCATAGGCTTATAATGATGACAACATTATATAGCGTAGAGGCAATACAGGTGATAAAAATCCGTTTGAGGCGGTTTATGATTTCATCGATGTAGTGCTTACCTGTAGATGTGAAATATAATGCAATCATTGTATATAACCATAGGTTAGATATATTTTCTATGGCTAGTCTAATGCCTTGTACCTCATGAAAGGTTTCGTGAACAGTATAGAGCCACGTGCTGATGACGATGCTTGCTAAGGTATATAAAATGGATAATTTTCGGTTTCGTGTTATATAGGCTTGTAATATAACGATGTAAAAAAACTGCATATACATTAATATGTTCATGTGAGCAAACCAGGGGTGAGAAATGTATAGCGGCGTACACGAGAATATGGTGATTAATGCCAGTAACATAGGGTGTTGCGTCGCCAAATCTCGCAGTGAATCCCTCACATGTTTAATTGCAAATTTCATAGATTTTCCACCTCTATAAATATCTTTTTTTACAAGTAGTATACCTGTTCTTAGGTGAAAGTCTTATGAGGTTTTATGTAATAGAAATTAAGGATAAACTCAGTTAAGAAAAAAGCAGTACCTCGTAGTGAGGCACTGCTTTTGTCATATTATACATATAGTGTTGTAAGTATTATATGTTTAATTATATAGTACATTAAATTTAAGTTTACGTGTATCGAATTGGTTTATGAAGTACGATGTAATCAATAGCTTGTATCCATTGCCTTCTATAATGACAGGATCGATAGCTGTTTTATCGACGGTAAGGAACTTATCATAAATATGATGTACCTCTGTCACACCATTTGGTAGAGATACCTCTAAATCAAGGCCTTTGTTGAGGAACTTAAAGGAGATGGAGTCAAAGTTAGCAGTTTCCACTTGGTATTCCTTAAGGTCTTGTTCGTATACAATTAACTCGATGTTTTCAATGTATTTATCGTAGCCTGCAATAGAGATAACCTTTGGTGCAGACAAAGCATCAAAATTGATATACTCGACGCGTCTGCCGTTTACTGGGTTTGTGTCTGGCAGTTTTATATCGTCCACAGGTACATATGGTGTGCCGTAATCTGTGAAGTTAGGATCAAAGGTAGCTGCTATTGGTAGGTTTGCATGCCATTCGCCATCAACTTTAGTATAGGTCACAAATTCACGATACGTTGTATAGCCTATGAATGGCGTCAAGAGAACAGCGCCTAAGGCAAGAGCCATAATCGTTGTATGCACAGAAGGTTTTAAACCCTTCACAAGAGAATATACATTATGTGTTAAGAAGATTAGATTGAATGCACTTACATAAATCGTATTGAGCCAGAGAATTGGTTCATTAATCACACGCTTACCGATAAGGGCTAAGCACAATGTTGTGAGCGTAATGAACAAGAAGCACAGAATTTGCTGTGTTCTGCTGCTTTCACTAGATCTAAAGCTAGCCAAGTAGAATAGGTAGAAAATAGCTACATACGGATAGTACGTGTAGAAGAACCGGGTGTCATCGCGAAGCCCCAATAGAATCAAGACTAAATAGATATTAGCTAGAATGCCTGTAATGATGGACGCCTTTGGCAAGATGATGCCGAATACAACGGTAAAGAATGAGTTTGGCGCGGGAGGACCTGCTGGATCCTCTTTATAAGAGCATACCATAGATAGACAAATGAATATATTAATGGATGCGAGCACCTTAAAAATAGTTTCTTCAACGTCGAATGGTTGGTCTATGATGATGAAGAAGAACCATAAACTCATAATGATAACAATGTTATATAACGTTGACGTAACAAGGGTGATACCAATTCGCTTGATGCGGTTGATGATTTCACCGATGTAATGTTCACCTGGCGATGTGAAATACAAGGCAATCATAGAATACAGCCATAGGAAGGATATATTTTCCGTAGCTAGCTCAATGCCCCGCACATAGCCATAGGTTTCGTGAATCATATAAAGGCCGACGCTGATTCCGATACTTACCAAGGTATATAATATGGAAAACTTTCGTGCCCTTGTTATGTAGCTTTGTAATATAACGATAAAGAAATACAGTGAGTATAGCTTAATGTCGATGTCGGAAAACCAGTCTTGTTCAATATACAACGGCGTACAAGAAAATACGGCGATTAATGCCAGTAAGATTGGCGATTGCGTTGCTAGGTCCCTCAGTGAAGACCATAAATGTTTAATGGCAAATTTCATAGATGTTCTCTCCCTCTATAAATATAAATACCCCCTCTTATTATTAGTATACCTGTTTTCTAGTGAAAGTCCTATGAGGTTTTACATGGCCTTAAATATACATTACAATAGCACTAAGAAATAGTTTTCAGAGAAACGAGGTTGTCACATGGAATTCTCTTATTTTTTACCTGTAAATATCCAATTTGGTTGGAATAAAGTAGATAGCGTTGCTGATTTTGTTGCGCCCTATGGCAAGAAAGCCCTCATCGTAACAGGTCGCACTAGTGCGAAGAAATCTGGTTTGTATGACCGTGTGGTAGCGAAATTAGAGGCGGCTCATATTGACCATGTATTGTTTGATCAAGTTGATGCCAATCCATTAACGACGACTGCTTTAGATGGTGCTGCCGTGGCTAAATCTGAAAGCTGTGACGTAGTTATCGCCATCGGCGGTGGGTCCATTATGGACTGTGCAAAGGGCATAGCCTTCATGGCGATTAACGAAGGAGATATTAACGACTATATCTTCAACCGTAAAACAAGTGACAATGCATTACCTCTTGTTGTCATTCCAACGACGTGTGGTACAGGCTCTGAAGGTAATGGCTTTGGCGTGCTTACTAATCCTGAAACAGGGGATAAGAAATCCTTGCGCTGTAACGCCATCGTGCCTAAGGTTTCTATCGTAGATCCTGGTGTGATGGGCACCATGCCACCTCATGTGTTGGCCTCTGTTGGTTTTGATGCACTATGCCATAATATTGAGGCTTACACATCTAAAACGGCACAACCTTTTACTGATGCATTATCCTATTATGCAGTTACATTATTAGCACAATATCTGGTACCTCTATATAAACATGTGAAAGCCGTTGCCAACGGCAAACCCGAAGTGCTGAGCGAAAAACAACTCACAAAGGCTTGGGAAGCTGTAACCCTTGCTAGTACCATTGGCGGTATGGTAATCAATACGGCCGGTGTAACACTAGCCCATGGTATGGAACACCCTGCCAGTGGTCTTAAAGATATTACACACGGTGTGGGCCTTGCCGTTATTGAACCTGTGGTAGTGGAATACACGTGGAGTGCTAACCCTGATAAATTCGGTGCATTAGCTCGTATCTTTAACCATGGCGATGGATCTGAATTAGGTGAAGCATTACGCTTTATGTTACATGACCTGGACCTTACGACAAACCTTACAGAACTAGGCTTTACGAAAAAAGACATTCCGTGGCTTGTAGATAATGTATACGTTGTGGCTACAGGAAATATTGCTAATACAGTAGCTGAAATTAGCCGTAAAGATATAGAAGAGTTGTATAAAAAGATGTTTTAAATGTTCATTAATTGAATATATTAATCTTTATATCAAATTATTTAAGTTTGACAGTGTTAAATCATATCTTTATAATGTGATTTTATAAGAGACTAGGACGTATCTATAATCCCAGCCCTAGGGCTGGGATTATTTCTTTTATGGTCTCATGTAGTTTAGTTTTTAGAGAGGTGTTTTTATGGCAGATCAAAACAACAAACATGTCGATGCCTTAGCGCAAGAGATTACCTTAAAAAGCCGCGGTCAAGGCAAATTACGTCAGTTTATCCTTTGGATGGGTGCACTTATCATTGGTGCTATCTTGGGATGGCAACATATTCCGGCTTTAAATGAGCTTTTTAACTTTATTGCAGCTGTGTTTACACGCTTATTCCAATTCATCGCAATTCCAACCGTATCCTTAGCAGTAATTACTACATTATCCATGCTAGGTGCTAAAAAAGATACAGGTCGTATCTTTGGACATGCTGTAGTATATACATTGCTTACTACAATTTGTGCAGCAGCCGTAGGCCTTGGCTTATTCCTATGGATTGCGCCAGGTAACTTACCACTTGATGTAATTGGTGCTGGTGCAGCGCAAGTACCTGAAAAACTTGGTCATGTAACGTATTACGATCACTTCTTATCCGTTATTCCTAACAATATTATGAAACCATATTTGGAAGGTAACGTATTGTCCGTTATGTTTATCTCTGCTTCCGTTGGTTTAGCCTTTGCCTTTATGCCTCGTACAGAAGGTCGCGAAGCAGTATTGAAAGTATTGTTCGGCTTACAAGAATTACTATTTACATTGATTAAAGCATTGCTTTATGTATTGCCAATCGGTATCCTTGCTTTCGCAGGTCAATTATCTGCTCAAATCGAAGCGGGTGTCATCGTTGGTGCTTTAGGTAAATATACCGCTGTTGTTATCGGTGGTAACTTGATCCAATTCTTTATCGTAATTCCATTGTTCTTGTTATTCCGTGGTTTGAACCCTGTGGACGTATTCCGTAAAATGTCCCCAGCTGTAGCGGTTGCATTGTTCACTAAATCCTCTGCTGCAACATTGCCTGTAACATTGGCATCTGCTGAGGATAATTTGAAAGCTCACCCTGCAGTAGCTCGTTTCGTATTGCCAATTTGTACAACTATTAATATGAATGGTTGTGCAGCGTTCATTCTTGTAACATCCCTATTCGTAATGCAAAATGCAGGTATTGAATTAACTATGGGCACAATGATTGCTTGGTTATTCATTGCTGTACTTGCTGCCATTGGTAATGCAGGCGTTCCAATGGGCTGTTACTTCTTAACATTGTCCTTGATGAGCTCTATCGGTGCTCCAATTGGTTTGCTTGGTATCATCTTGCCAATTTATACAATTATCGACATGATTGAAACAGCTGAAAACGTATGGTCCGATGCATCCGTATGTGCTATGGTTGACCATGACCTTCAAGGTAAATTGGACGACTCCAGTGGCGATGATA
>NZ_CAKPTN010000115.1 GCF_934190855.1 uncultured Veillonella sp.
GTATCGCGCATTTCTGGTACATCCCAGTATTCAGCAGAAGAATTCATTTCTTCGCGACGAATTTCAAATTTCTTAGCTGTACAAGGTGTTACTGCAACAGCAACGATTTGTTTTGCATCAAGGCCCATTTTTTCAGCAAAATATGTTTTTTGCGTAGGTGCTTGCATTGCAATTGGACTCTTAGCAGTAGACAAGTTTGGTAAAAATTCTGGATAAAATGTTTCAGCAAACTTAACCCAAGCAGGACAACAAGACGTGAATTGAGGCAATACCGCATCACTGTTGATAACACGTTCCAACAACTCAGATGCTTCCTCCATGATAGTCATGTCAGCACCAAAGTTTGTATCAAGAATATAGTCGCCACCTAACTTACGGAGAGCTGCTACCATTTTGCCTTCTACGAATGTCCCCGCATCAAGACCAAACTCTTCACCTAAGCCAACACGAACAGCTGGTGCAGTTTGGAAAACGACAATTTTATTAGGGTCAGCAATAGCTGCTTTTACTTCATCAATTTCGCTACGTTCATTAATGGAATCAAATGGACAAATAGATGCACATTGACCACAATGAATGCAAATAGGATGATCCCCATTAGTTGTTAAATCATAATAATCAAATACGCCCATGTCTACAGCACAAGCTTTACGACATAAAGAGCAATTTTTACATTTAGACAAATCTTGAACTAATGCAATATTTCCGTCTTCAATTGGTACGCGACGGTCTAAAAATTCATACTTACTCATGAGTTTCCTCCTACTTAGGTAACGTTGTTATCGTTAATCGAAGAAATTATACTATAGAATGTGACTTTTATCAATAAAAGTGCTTGTAATTCCTTTGCATAGCAGGTATTAGTAAATCGCATGATACGTGGATTTATAGACGTTCTTCCAATTCCATCCACCGTTCGGTGAGCGCATCTATTTGGGATTGAGTCTCTTCTCGTTCAGCCATCAAGACTTGCATTTTTTCATAATCAGTAGCGACTTGGCTTATCATCACATCTAAGCCCTTAACTAAATGCTCCAGCTTTGGCAACTCATCCATAATGTTCGCATACTCTGCCTCTTCTGCTTTATTGAGGCCTTTCTTAGGGGATTCTTTGAAAGTATCTGCTGTATTTATAATTATACCACTATTATCGCCAGATGTATTGGAAAATTTAGTTTGATTATCAATAGAGTCATCAATAGCAGTCTCGCCAGCTTCTACAGCTCTTACAGTTTTAGCACTAGTAGCTGTACTATCATTTGTGTTATAAAACGGGCGTTTTCCACCACTACTTTCATCAAGAGCATCCTTATAATCAGAATAAGAGCCATGAACGATTTCAATGTGACCATCACCAGTAAAGACAAAGAGTTTATCTACTACGCGGTCAAGGAAATATCGATCATGACATACGGTAACGATAACACCGCTAAAGGAATCAAGGAAATCCTCTAATACCTCTAGTGTGGGGATATCAAGATCATTGGTCGGTTCATCTAGCAATAATACGTTAGGCGCACTCATAAGCAATTTTAAGAGATATAAGCGGCGCCGTTCACCACCAGAAAGCTTACGGATCGGCACACCATGAAGTTCAGGTGTAAAGAGGAAACGCTCTAAGATTTGACCAGCACTTAAGGTAGAGCCATCACCGAGCACCATGTAGGAATGGTCCTCACGAATATAATCAAGAACACGCATATCTTCATCGAATTCTGGCAGTTCTTGTTTGAAGTGAGCAATACGAACCGTCTCACCCTTACCGATAGTACCGCTTGTAGGCTCATAGGTACCATCAAGGATATTCATAAAGGTAGACTTACCTACACCATTAGGCCCTACAATACCAATACGATCATGACGCACTACATGATAGGTAAAATCCTTAATCATAGGCCTTTCATCAAAGTAAAACTCTAAATGCTCGATATCAAAAATAGTTTTACCTAAACGCGTCTTTAATGCAATGGGATCCATCTGGTCTGGACGACGCGTTTTCTCCATATTTTTTAATTTTTCATAGCGGTCTAAACGAGCCTTTTGTTTTGTAGTTCGAGCCAAAGCGCCACGGCGAACCCATTCGATTTCTCGTTTTAAGAACTGCCGCCGCTTCTCTTCTGTAGCGGCCTCACGAGCTTCTCTATCCGCTTTCAAAGCAATGAATTCTTCGTAATTACCATCGTATTGGTACATGCGTCGATTAGATAATTCCAAAATGCCATTACATACAGAATCAAGGAAGTATCTATCATGGGTACTGATTAATAGGCCCCCTTGTCGGGCGCTTAGATAGGACTCAAGCCAGTCGATACTGTCTTCATCTAAATGGTTTGTCGGCTCATCTAGCAATAATAGATCACAAGGATATAATAATGCCTGTCCTAATGCAAGACGACGCTTTTGACCACCAGATAACAAGGCTACCTTTTGTTCCACATCGGGAAAACCCAGTTTAGACAAAATAATACGAGCCTCTTGCTCTACTTGCCAACCATCTCGGTGATCCATTTGTTCTAAGGCATTCATATAGTTACGAGACAATTTAGCATCATCTCCACCAGACTCTTGCATTTGACGGTACTCACGACTAATACGTTCAAAGGTTTTTACCATTTGCAAGCGAGGATGGTCCCCATCTAGAACGGCCTCTAATAAGGTAGATTCCGCATCAAAATCAGGTGTTTGCGCTAAGTAATGGATAGACGCCTTGCCATTGCGCTCAATAGACCCCTTATCAGCCTCCATTTGACCTGCCAGTATTTTCAAGAACGTAGATTTCCCTGTACCATTAATGCCCACAAGGCCTAGTCGTTTTTCAGTGGTAAATGTAATATTTACCTCTTTAAACAACAGCCTTGTGCCATATGATTTCTCTATATTTTGTAAACTAATAACGTTCATGTTATGCTCCTATTTTGTAATTCTGTTACTTATTATACTACACATTACCATTGACAGTAACATTCACCCTCAGTAGAATAAACGTAACATATATATTCATGAGGAGGTCCACATGGCGACGGATATGCTTTTAGACTTTTATGAAAGTATTAACTTTGAACTTATCGACATCGATGGGTATGACACATTATTTACTGAGCTTTTAGAAGATGGCACCTATGCAACTGTGTCTGACGACGACGGTCATATGCCAGAGGACTTGGAGACACCAATCGTATTCAATGTATACGATGATAACGACTCCTTCCAATGGAGTGTTACATTGGATGATTCCTACCAATTAAAAGATCTCTTAGATAGCGCTGAAAGCACAGATGAGTTTTTAGAAACACTACAAAGAATTAGAGAAGAACATATTGAGCAATACCAATAATACAAAAGCGATGACCTTGCAGTCATCGCTTTTTTACTATATATCACAGTTTGATTAGCCAATTACTTCTTCAGCTTGTACTAATTCCTCTTGCTTTGTAGCGTCTAAAATTTCAATTAAGCTATTTACAATATTAGCTGCTCCATCTACATGCCATTCACGAGCACGTTCGGACATTTGCTGTAGTCTTGGAGTGTTAATAAGAAGCGCGGTCACAACGTCTTCTAAGTTGTGAATATCACGAGCCCAACGAGCACAGCCTCGTTGCTCTAATAGCTCCGCATTGGCCTCTTCTTGACCTGGAATGGCATTAAAGAATACCATAGGCAAACCGATTGTAACAGCCTCCATACACGTCAAAGCACCAGGCTTTGTAACGAGTAAGGAAGACGATTTCATAAGCTCTGAAATGTTTGTGGTATACCCATATACAGTAGTCTTTGTTTTCATGGAATCACTAAGGGTAACTAAGGATTCATAGAGAGAAGTATTTTGACCAGCTACTACAGTAATTTCACCGATGCCATTAACCTCATCTAAATGTTTAAGTGCCGTTTCGAGGGAGCCCAAACCAAGACCACCACCCATGACGAGTACTTTCACAGGTTCCTCTAAGCTATATTCCTCAATAGCATCACGGAAAAAGGAACGGCGCACAGGAATACCAGACACATGAATACGAGTTTCATCAATACCAGCGGACACCATTTCAGTAACCATAGACTCGGTCGCCACATAGTACGTATCGATTTGCGGATAGAGCCAAAATTGATGGCTACTAAAGTCCGTCATAATCGCTACCAATGGCACATCAATATGACCTTGGCGTTTCAAAATAGATGCAGCACCACATGGGAATGGATGGGTAAAGACCATCACATCTGGATTCTCTTGTTGAACGAGCTTGAGCATACGACTTTTAAGGAGATAGGATAGTGCAGTTTGCAAAATAGTCCCCCGTCTCTCCCCTTTTGATACGCGATAAATCATATCGTATAGCATTGGGAATACGTCGATCATCTTGATATACGTCCCCTTAATTAAATGCTCTACAGACATGGTTTCTGTATCTAAAAAGTCCACATGAGTAATCGATGCGTGTGGCTCTTTTTCTTTCCAATATTCTTCTATGGCTCTTGCGGCCTGCATATGTCCTGTCCCGATAGAGGCGGACACGATGAGAACCTTCCGTGATGTTTCGTTATTCATAGTGCACCCTTTCTCTGTGCATTATACCATAAATAGACAAAAAAAAGAGACCTCGAAAGGTCTCTTTCATATCCTTTAGGGATTATTTTTTGCGTTTTTTAGCTTTTGTAGCGTTAACTTGCTCTTTCAAACCTTTACCAGCTTTGAATGCAGGGGATTTGGAAGCAGCGATTGTGATAGTTTTACCGTTTTGTGGGTTACGGCCTTCACGAGCAGCGCGTTCACGAACTTCGAAAGTACCGAAGCCGATAACTTGTACTTTACCGCCAGCAGCTAATTCTTCAGCAACTGTGTCAAATACAGCTTTTACCGCTTTTTCAGCGTCTTTTTTTGTTAATTCAGTTTTTTGTGCAACACTTGCGATTAATTCTGTTTTGTTCATGACAGAACCTCCTTAAAAATACAATACCTTAGAAGTATGCAAAACCTCCAGGCTACTTTTCCTGCACTTTAGCCTCCTCCCAAAAAGCATCCAGCTCAGCTAATGAAAAGTCTTCCCATGAGCGATCGCTTTGGTTAACACAAGCCTCTACATGTAAAAAACGCTGTCGGAACTTTGTGTTTGTGCGATTTAGTGCATTTTCACCGCTTATTTTATACCATCTGAGTAGATTAATCAAGGAAAAAAGCACATCTCCTGCCTCTTTTTCCATATTTTCTCTATCTTTTTGTGCTATAGCC
>NZ_CAKPTN010000116.1 GCF_934190855.1 uncultured Veillonella sp.
CATATGAACAGATATTCATATAAAGTATCTGATAAGAAATGTGTAAGAACATATCTTAAAAGATATGGAAGAAGATATGTCTAATAAGTATTAGAAATCTATGAAATATTAACTTACAATACAGGGTAGAAACTTTCACAATTATCAAAGGAGATATCATGGAAGAAACATTATTGCTGAAGGATTTGAACTGTGCGAATTGCGCAGCAAAAATTGAAGATCGCATCCGCAAAATGGATGGTATTGAATCTGCTAACTTCACAGTAGCAACGCATCAATTGCGTTTAACTGGTGCTTGGGAAGACCGCGAAGCATTAAAACGCGATATTCAAGATATTTGTGACTCCATCGAAGAGGGCGTAACAGTAGCTGATTACGAGCGTAAATCTAAAGCGGCTATGGATGACCATGGTCATGATCACGACCACGGCAGTGAGGCAGTAACGATTGCAGTTATCGTAGCAGGCTTATTATTTATGGCCTACGAAGCGTTGACGACAGTTGTTCCATCCATCGGTTTGCCAGAGTCTATCGAAACTCCAATTTACTATATTGCTTATATTTTGCTTGCCTTCCCAGTATTGCGTATTGCAGGTCGCAATATCTTAAAAGGCCAAGTGTTCGACGAGAACTTCTTAATGTCTATCGCTACATTGGGGGCTATTGCAATCGATGCATTGCCTGAGGCTGTAGGCGTAATCTTGTTCTACCGTATCGGTGAGTTCTTTGAACATAAAGCTACAGATCGTAGCCGTACAGAAATCATGAACGCTGTTGATATGCGTCCACAAGAGGTGCGTGTTGTAGATACATGCTGCGGTGGTGAAATCGTAGTTATGGCTCCTGAAAAGGTTGAGGTAGGCTCAACTATCGAAGTTCGTCCTGGCGATTTAATTCCTCTAGACGGTACTGTTCTTGAAGGTGAAACTCGCGTTAATACAGCTCCTGTAACAGGTGAACCTGTACCGGTTCGTGCTGTACCTGGTACTCAACTTATGTCTGGTTGTATCAACGAATCCGGCCGCATTACGATGCGTGTAGATAAGGTTCTTGAAGAATCTATGGTTACAAAAATCCTTGATGCCGTTGAAAACGCCGCATCTTCTAAACCTAAGATCGACCGCTTCATTACACGTTTTGCTCGCGTATATACACCAATCGTTGTAGCTCTTGCATTGGCTGTTGCTATCATTCCATCTCTTATCACAGGTGAATGGCATAAATGGATCTACACAGCCTTAACATTCCTCGTTATTTCTTGTCCATGCGCATTGGTGCTTAGCGTGCCACTCGCATTCTTCTCCGGTATCGGTAATGCGTCTAAACACGGTATCTTGCTTAAAGGTGGTCGCGTTATCGAGGCGTTGGCTGGTGTGAAAGCAGTAGCTCTTGATAAAACTGGTACTATCACATCTGGTGAATTTAAAGTACAAAACGTAGAAACTGTAGGCTCCCATGTGAGCAATACTCAATTGTTGTCCATGGCATCAGCTATCGAAGCTGTATCTACCCATCCAATCGCAACAAGCATCGTATCTGAAGCAAAGGCTCAAGGCATTGCTGTAGAGGCGTCCGACTTTGTTCAAGAATTGGCAGGCGAAGGTATGGTAGGTATGACAGATGGTCAACAAGTACTGGTTGGTAACCGTCGTCTTATGGAACGTTATAATGTTCAAGGCTATCCAACAGAACCTGCTGAATACGGTACAGAGGTTCTTGTAGCAGAAGGTAATGTATACCTTGGCCGCATCATCATCGCCGATGAAGCTCGTCCTGATTCTGCAGAGGCTATCACTGATCTTAATAGTCAAGACATTAAAACTGTTATGCTTACCGGTGATGCTGAAGCAAGTGCCAATTACATCGCTAAAGAAACTGGTGTAAGTGCTGTTCGCGCTCAATTGTTGCCTCAAGATAAATTATCTGTAGTACAAGATATTCGTTCCGAATATGGTCCTACTATGTTCGTAGGCGACGGCATCAACGACGCTCCAGTACTTGCTGGTGCTGATGTTGGTGGCGCTATGGGTAGCGGTGCTGATGCGGCTATCGAAGCGGCAGACGTTGTGTTCATGCGTCCGTCCTTGACTGCTATCGCACATATCCTTGACTTGTCCAAAGCGACATTGCGCGTAGCATGGCAAAACGTTGTATTCGCTATTGCTGTTAAAGTTCTAATTATGGTATTAGGTCTTTTAGGCTATGCATCCATGTGGTGGGCCGTATTTGGCGATACTGGCGTATCCATCCTTTGTATCTTGAACTCTATTCGTATCTTGCGCCGTTAATATGGTGAAAGCATCCTTTAGATCAAGATAGTAATATAACAAATGACATTCTTCTAATCTGAAAGATTAGCATATAATAACCTCTATGCTGGTGAAAGCTGGTATAGAGGTTTTTTTATAGAGATACTTTTACCATATACATATGTATATCATAAATAGACATAAAGCTGTATATGTATATACGACATATACAAAACTTTCACAATTGAATTGAATAATAGCTATAAAATAGTATATAATTTATTAGATGATTACTATATATTCGTTGGAAGGAGGGATAGCATGATCACGGTGTACAAACACATAGAAGAAGAGTTAGTTTCAGACTGCACTGTATCAGATGCCACAAAAGGTTCTTGGGTAAATTTGGTGAACCCAGACCCCGATGAGTTATCCCTTATCAATATTTTGACAGAAATTCCAACGGATGTTTTAAAGACCGCCCTCGATATGGAAGAACGTTCTCACGTGGAGTTAGAGGACAATTATATCTTCGTTGTTATCAACATTCCAGTAGTTCGCGGTAACGACATGTACGATACAGTACCGCTTGGTATCTTCTTGACGCCAGACTTCTTTATTACGGTCTGCCTCGAAGAATCTGAAGTGTTGTATCCGTTTATTTCTAATCAGATTTCTACGTTCTATACGTTTAAAAAGACTCGTTTCTTGTTCCAAATCTTGTACCGCACAGCGACTATGTTCTTGCGTTATTTGCAACAAATCAACCGTCGTACAGACGACATTGAAGTTCAATTGCGTCATACTACAAAGAATAAAGACTTCTTCCAATTGTTGGAATTACAGAAATCCATGACATACTTTACCTCTGCATTGCGCACGAATGGTACCGTTATGGAGCGTCTATTGCGCTTGCGTGGTCATAGCTCTTACAGACATTTACTCAAAATATACGAAGAGGATGAGGACTTACTAGAGGACGTTATCATCGAGAACAAACAGGCCATGGAAATGGTTGAAATGTACTCCAATATCTTGATGAACATGATGAACGCCTTCACGTCTATCATCTCTAACAACCTCAATATGGTTATGAAAATGTTGGCAACCTTAACGATTACAATGGCCGTGCCAACTATCATATTTAGCTTGTGGGGGACAAACGTTCACTTGCCGTTCCAAGATGATCCAAATGGCTTCTATGAGGTTGTAGGCATTGCACTACTTTGCTCTATTATTGCCATTATTGGGATGTGGAAAAAAGACTTGTTCTAATATTTGAGAGTTGTTGAATGCTTAATTCCGTAGCAAATAGATGAAAGCATAATTTGATAGTAAATAGTTGAAAACTTTATTCAACATTAAATACACATGGAAAAAGCTGGCTTTGAGCCAGCTTTTTTCTTGCCTTATATTACGTTGTTGCTTATTATTAGACCAATCTGATATAATAATACCGTTATGGAGAGGTGTCCGAGTGGTTTAAGGAGCTGGTCTTGAAAACCAGTGACTCCGCAAGGGGCCGTGGGTTCGAATCCCACCCTCTCCGCCACAATTAGAAAGCCCTTTAGGTTATGATATCTACCCCCTTTACTGGATAACCAGTAAAGGGGGTATTTTAATGAGATATAGTTATGAATTTAAAAGAAAAGCAATTGAATTATTCTATCAAGCTGAATTGTTAAATCAAGATCCTACAGTAGTTAGCAAGGTTATTTAAGGTAATTAAAATGAAAAAGCTTTTTTTAAATCTAGAAGTAATTGATGGTTATCCTCCAGTATCTATGGAAAGCATTTGGGCAGAAGAGACCGAAGAAGGCTATCTTAAAATAAATAATATTCCTTTTTATAGCAAAGAAGTCTCTTTTGGTGATATTGTTAGCGTAAATTTCCATGCAATAAACATACCAATTCAAGTAGATATAGAAGAAATATATCTTTTCTTAGATGAGTATGTGGAAACTGACGATTTAGATTATGACACAGGGTATCTGGCACAATAATTTATGCAAGCTGAGGCGTACGATAAATTTCGTGAGGCCTATTGGAAAAAACGTGCACGGGATTATATTGAAAGTTGTAAAAAGAATTCATATTGAAAGGACTAATCATGAAAGAATTATCAAGCATAGAAAAAAATTTAAACATCTTGTTTCCTCAGTCATATAAAAATACCCTTGATAAATTTCAATTATTTATGGAGATTGAATTCAACAACTATCAAATTAATCTCTTTAATGAAGAATCGTTGTTTGATAACTTAAATGGCTTTCCTCAATGGTGCTATTTAAAATACCTAGTAGAGATAAATAAAGAGAAACAACAGATGCCTAATATTGTAGAAAGGCATGACTCAAATGGATATATTGACTCAGAACGAGTAAAAAGAGGTTTGCTGTTTGGCTCTTTAGCTGATGGAGCATGCGTATATTTTGATTTGGAAGATGATTTTTCAATATGGGAGTATTGGCTAGATGATGGAAGTATTGGAAAAGTAGCAGATACTTTTGATGAAATTCTTGAATATGGAAAAATTATAGATTTCGAGTAAATGTAAATTGTATCAAGGTTTAACAAACTCCTAAGGTCGTCTGAAATATTTTTCAGCTGACCGTGAGGCAAAAACAGATTTCATTTAGGATGAAGCTATTAAGAGACTTTTTAAAAAATTAAACAAGCCTTAGCCCGCATGAAACCTCCAATCCTGACGTAGGGCGTGTGTGGAAGCTGATATTTTAAGTCAAGTAGCTAATGAATTTGATCTTAAAACTGAGACTGCTTTGAAAATTTTTTTTGCTAAACACAACTTACAGCTATTCAGGTAGTAAGAAATGTAGATAAAAAACATTTAGCACCATGTCCAAATTGCGCGCCTGTTGTTCAA
>NZ_CAKPTN010000117.1 GCF_934190855.1 uncultured Veillonella sp.
GCCTCAGCTTGGTCATAGCCTACTTCAAAGGCTACACGACCATTCGTTTCTAAATAAGCACCACATTCTTTAGCGAGAATACGATAGAATACAAGTCCATCTTCCCCGCCAAATAACGCAATATGAGGCTCATTTAAAACATCTTGAGACAACATCTTTGCATCACCGGTACGAATATATGGAGGATTAGAAACAATGAGATCAAATTTCTCATTCTTTCCACGCAAAGCAGCGAGCATATCAGATTCATTAAATTCAACTCGTTCCGTTAAGTTAAAGGAATCTGCATTCTCTCGAGCCAACGGCAAAGCATCGGTAGAAATATCTAAACCTACACCTACAGCATTTGGTAAATAATGTAATAAACTTAGCAATATCGTCCCTGGACCAGTACAGACATCAAGAATACGTATATTACTATCTTCAGGATACGTATCTAGTACATGTTCAATTAATGTTTCCGTATCAGGTCGTGGAATTAAAACTTTATCGTTAACCTTAAAGGTAAGGCCCATAAAGTCCTTTTGCCCCGTAATAGATGCTACACTATAACCCTTAGCTCGTCGTTGTACAAGTGGTCTAAAAGCATCTAGCTCCTCTTGAATTAAAGGTTGGTCATAGTGTGTATATAGATAAATACGATCTTTACCTAAAACGTGAGAAAGCAGTACTTCCCCATCAAGTCGAGGTGTATCCATCTCCTTGCTTTGAAAGTACTGCTCTGTCCACTGGAGAATACGACCGATTGTCCAAATCTCCTTATGCATTTGTGTTAGCCTCCTGCATTTTTGCCGCTTGGTCAGCAGCATTTAAGGCTTGAATTACTTCATCTAAGTCGCCATTCAATACAGCGTCTAATTTATAAAGTGTTAAGTTAATACGGTGATCTGTTACGCGACCTTGTGGGTAGTTGTACGTACGAATACGTTCACTACGGTCACCTGTACCAACTTGGCTCTTACGATCAGCCGCCATACTAGCTTGTGCCTCTTGTTCAGCTTGGTCTTGCAATTTAGCACGCAATACACGCATCGCTTTGTCTTTATTTTTAAGCTGAGAACGTTGGTCTTGGCAGGCTACAACAATACCAGTTGGTAAGTGAGTAATACGAACAGCAGATTCAGTTTTATTGATATGCTGACCACCTGCACCACTCGCACGGTAAGTGTCGATTTTTAAATCTTTTTCATTAACTTCAATATCAACATCTTCCATCTCTGGTAATACAGCTACTGTAACGGTAGACGTATGTACACGACCTTGTGTTTCTGTAGCAGGTACACGTTGTACGCGATGTACACCAGATTCAAATTTCATCTTAGAGTATACATTCTCGCCCTCTACAGAGAAAACAACCTCTTTAAAGCCACCTAGTTCAGGTTCATTAGCATCGATAATCTCACAACGCCACCCTTGGCTTTCCGCATATTTTGTGTACATACGGAACAAATCGCCTGCGAATAATGCTGCTTCGTCGCCGCCGGCACCACCGCGGATCTCAATGATAATATTTTTGTCGTCATTAGGATCCTTAGGCAATAAAAGGATTTGCAATTGCGCTTCTAATTCCTCTTTTTGAGGTTTTAATTCTTTCAATTCCTCTTGAGCCATTTCGCGGAATTCTTCATCCATGGATTTATCTTCGATAACTTCCATAGCCTCATCAATGCCAGCTAATACTTTTTTATAATTACGGAATGTTTCAACTGTTTCAGATAATTGAGAATGTTGACGTGTCAATTTACGCCATTCATCTTGGCGAGCAATAATCTCAGGGTCACTGATGCGCTGCTCAAGGTCCATAAATTTATCTTCAATAACTTGTAATTTATCTACTAACATGTTTATTCCTCTTCATATGCATCGCTCTCTGGAGGACGAACCTCTTCAAGAGCACGTATAGCTACTTCAATTTGATCATCTTCTGGCTCACGAGTTGTCATGTATTGCAATACAAGACCTGGTTTAATGATGGCTTTCACAAAGGAATGCTCACTGCGTCCAGCAAGACGAATGACCTCGTACGCAATACCTGCCACTACAGGCATAAGCAGTACGCGGCTCAGAATACGTTCTAATAAATTAGGCCAACCTAAGAAGGCAAATACAAAGATACTTACCACCATAACGATGAGCAAGAAATTTGTACCGCATCGCGCATGTAAGCGACTTTGTTGACGAACATTTTCTACGGTAAGAGGCAAATCTAATTCATAAGTATGAATTGTTTTATGCTCTGCCCCATGATATTGGAAAACTCGTTGAATATCCTTCGTAAGGCCAATTCCCCAAATGTAAAGCAAGAATAGCACTAACCGAATGACACCTTCAATGAGATTTAATACTACATGATTATCCTGTACACCAGGAATAAATTTTACGATAAATGTTGGCAATGCCAAGAATACAGCTATCGCAAAGACGGTGGAAATAACCATGGTAATGGCAATTTCACTATTAGACATTTCTTCCTCTTCATCACCAGCGGCCTTGGCAGAGAAGGACAATGCCTTCATGCCAATCACTAGAGATTCATAGAGAGCTACACAGCCACGAAGAAATGGTTTTTTCAAAATTGGATATGTGTCAGCAATGGATTTTGTAGCCTCTTTTTGCACTACAATGGTACCAGCTGGCTCACGTACAGCTGTTGCCGTATAGCCAGGGCCCCTCATCATGACACCTTCGATCACAGCTTGTCCACCGACAAACTTTTTAATACGTTCTGTGTTCACAAGAGCTCCTCTCATAAACAAATAGAGGCAGAGCCCATAGCCCTGCCAATAGATGCTACATTACATGACAAATTATTTGCCGTAACGTTTGTTAAATTGTTCAATACGACCACGAGCTTGAGCTGCGCGTTGTTGACCAGTGAAGAACGGATGGCATTTGGAGCAAACGTCTACACGAAGGTCTTCTTTTACAGAGCCAGTTTTGAATGTGTTGCCACAACCGCAAGTTACTGTAGCTTCTTTATAGTCTGGATGAATACCTTGTTTCATTCTATACACCTCTTTCCGACAATCAATATTATTCTTATAGATTATAGCATGACACTTGTACAAATGCAAGTTGCCAATACTATTCCTTGGATGCTTGTTTTTCTTCAATAGCCTCAGCAAGAATCGTCTCTAGGTCACTTTCGTTTAGAATATCGCGCAACGCAATAAGCTCCTCTAAAGAAAGAGTAATACCCTTTTTCATGCTTGTATATTCGCTATCCCAAGCGCGAAGGTCAAACTTAGGATTATATTTGCCCCAGCTAGTACATGTTAATTGTTTTTTCCAACCGTCTTTATCTTCAGACAAAGTACCGATCACTTTGAAGATTTCAAAATTGATAACAGCCATGGTGCCTCCTTTCTTACACATACGTGTAATATGTTTCATACCTACTATATTTAGTAGTTCATATTTTTTAGGATACGATATATTTTAAACTAAAAGCTTAAGTTTTACAATTAGTTTTTATAGTCGCTGTAATCTTCAATATCAATAGATGTTGTAGGAGGCATAACTTGAGATCCTAATGCATCTACAGTTTCCTTCCAGCTCTCTGTTGCTACTGTTACAGCCTTAATATACGCTTCATCTGCGGCTTGAACAGATTCAATTAATTGGGCTTCGTCTTTTACATCTAATACGCGACGACGTACACTGCTAAGCATATAGCCGAAGGACTCTTCTGTTTGAACGAGCATAGAGATTTCTTGAATCAACGTTTGACCAATTGTACTGCAGAAATACGCATACCACATATAAGCAAGTTCTGCGTCTGGGAACATCCAGTATACATCATCTGTAGGTGCTTCTGTTGTAATATCTACGTCTACATGATCTGTATAACGTTTGAAAGTAAGGAAGTAAGCGCCGCTTTCAACAAGAGTATTACGACCTAATTCAGATACACGACTATCGATACAGTAAATGCCATCTTGGCCTAATGCCACATCAGTTTGACCACCTGGCAATAAGATAGAACGTAAGGATAAACCATAATTTAATACGGAAAATACCGGTAATTGAGCAAATACACCATGAGGTAATGGAATATAATTAATCGCTTTCCACTCATCCCCTACACGTTCACGAAGACCAACGCGCATCTTTTTAACTTCATATTTGCCATATACGATTTCGTAAGCCCCTAATGGAGTCCACTCACGGATGGCTTCCACTCGTTTTTGGTTCAAGAAGAATTGTAAGGCCATATTGTTTAAGCCCAATTGATTTTGTACCATCGTTGCAGGTAAGAACAATTGTGCAGTCCCTTCTGGTACCAAGTTATGCAAACCATTAGCCACTTCCTCTACAATATCTTCAGAAGATTGGAACATGCCAACCGTACCTGTAAAGATATGGTCAAAGTAGCTGCGATGAGGCCAATGATTAATGATTTGAGCCATCGGATATAGACGAGATAAGATGCTATAGCATACTGGAGATGCCGTGTAGAGAACAACCTTTTTATCTTCATAAGATTGAAGAATTTCCTCTACCATGCCAGCGTATTCTTCTACATAAGCATAAAGAACAAGCTCTCCTGTTTTACTATGGGCTTCAATGCTTTCACGAACAGGAGTTTCCCAAATAGTGCCTACATCTAGGCCATCTAAGATGCCTGTATCACTAATGAAGTCAAAGAGTTCTACTTTAAAAGACGGTCCATATAGAGCTTGGAACGTATTTAAATCGTATGGTACTGGACCAAAGGATTCAACAGTAGATTTTTCTGCCAATACATATAGATCCTCTGGTGTTACCCCCCACTCACGAGAGCTAGCATTGCTAGAAATCAATTGATCTAATACATTAAAACGCATTAATTCATTTACAATATCGATGCCTTCAATACCATGAGTGGCACAAAGGGTAATAAATTCTTCATTATTTGCTTTCATATTAAACCTTTCCTGCAGAAGGACATAGATGATTTAAGAAACAGTCTTCACATAAAGGCTTACGAACCTTACATAATTTACGACCATGGTAAATTAACCAGTGATGTGCAGCAGCCCAATCCTCTTTTGGAATGGCCTTTTGCAATTTTAGTTCCATCTCTTCTGGCGTCTTTGCAATACCTAGTTTTAATCGATTTGATACGCGGAATACATGAG
>NZ_CAKPTN010000118.1 GCF_934190855.1 uncultured Veillonella sp.
GCAAACACCTACGCGACCAGATACGCGAGCATAGCCGTCTGCCGCATGTGCTGCACCTTGTTCATGACGAACGAAATAATGTTTAATTTCAGGGAAGCTATAAATTTCATCGTAAATTGGAATTACCGCGCCACCTGGGTAGCCGAACATATCAGTTACGCCTAGGCGATGCAATGTTTCAAGGACAATGCGTGCCCCATTGATTGTTTCTGCGCTCATAGGAACCCTTTCAACCAGCTATTCAGACAAGGTCTCGCTGGAATTTAAACGTTTAATAATGTAACCATTATTTTTGAAAGTATCAATAATCTGTTGGATGTGTTCTTCACCATTTGTTTCTACTGTTACTTGCAATTCCACTTCGTGGAAGCGGTCAAGGTTTTTAAACTGATTGTGATCAAGCTTAATAACGTTTGCATCCGCCTCTGCAAGCATTTGAGAAACAGCCACTAATTGACCTGGTTTATCAGGCAAGTTAACGGAGAAGGTAAAGATACGTCCACGTACGACAAGACCTTTATTGATCATAGAGGAAATGGTAAGTACGTCGATATTACCACCGCTGACGATAGCCACAACCTTTTTACCAGTACAGTTTAATTTTCTAAGACCTGCTAATGGTAAAATACCAGAGTTTTCTGCTACTAATTTATGTTTTTCTACGAGCAACAAGAAGGCTTCCATCAACTCGTAGTCAGAAACAGTAATAATTTCATCTACATATTGTTTGATATATTCTAATGTAGTTTCACCAATTTGACGGACTGCTGTACCATCCGCAATAGTAGCCACTTCATCAAGTGGTACTGGATGGTCAGCTTTAAGTGCTGCTAGAGCACTAGCTGCGCCTTCTGGTTCTACACCGATAATCTTAACACCCGGATTTTTTAATTTAGCCGCCGCTGCAATACCAGATACGATACCGCCACCCCCAACAGGGACGAGCAAGATATCCGCATCAGGCAATTCTTCAAGAACTTCAAGAGCAATTGTACCTTGTCCTTCGATTACATCTTCATCATCAAAAGGATGAACAAACACATAACCGTGTTCTTGTTGGAGTTCCATCGCCTTTTGGCAAGCTTCATCATAAATCTCGCCGTGTAGTACGACCTCTGCTCCGTATTGTTTCGTTGCATTTACCTTGATGAGAGGCGTATGCTTTGGCATTACGATTGTAGCTTTAATGCCCAGGCGTTTTGCGGCAAGGGCCACACCTTGTGCGTGGTTGCCCGCAGACGCGGCGATAACACCGCGCGCCTTTTCCTCTTCCGTCAATTTTGCAATTTTATTGTAAGCTCCACGGACCTTGAAGGAGCCTGTTATTTGTAAGTTTTCTGGCTTGATATATACATCATTGCCACACTCGTCAGAGAACACATCACTATGAAGCAATTTTGTTTTCACTGTGATTGTGCTTAATCGCTCACGAGCCTCCATAAAATCATACAACTTATGCATGTACTCTATCTCCTCTAGTTAGTATTAATGAAAGTCTAGATTAGTCTTCAAATACTTCGATAGCACCTTGTGCTGCAGAGGATACGTGAAGAGCATATTTTTTAAGGTAACCAGTTACATTGGATTTGAATGGTTTCAATGCAGCTTTACGACGAGCGATTTCCTCATCGGATACAGCCAATTCCAATTTGCCGTTTGGAATGTCGATGTTGATGATATCACCATCTTCAACAACAGCGATTGTGCCACCTGCTGCCGCTTCTGGAGATACGTGTCCAATGGATGCACCACGAGTAGCACCAGAGAAACGACCGTCAGTCAACAAGGCTACATCTTTATCTAGACCCATACCAGCGATCATGGATGTTGGTGTTAACATTTCGCGCATGCCAGGGCCACCTTTAGGACCTTCGTAACGGATAACTACCACGTCGCCTTTTACGATTTTACCGCCGGTAATAGCTTCAACAGCTTCTTCTTCGCTGTTGAATACTTTTGCTGGACCAGAGTGTACAAGCATATCTGCATCTACAGCACCAGCTTTTACGACGGAACCATCTTCAGCAAGGTTTCCTTTAAGTACGGCAATACCACCAGTTTCGTGAACTGGATTATCCCAAGGATGAATTACATCTTCGTCAGCTACGTACGCAGCCTCCGCAATTTCACCTTGTGTTTTAAGAGCTACTGTTTGGCACTCAGTATGGAGACGACCATTTTCTGCTAAGCGTTTCAACACCGCAGATACACCGCCAGCTGCATATAAGTCTTCGATGAAGTACACGCCAGATGGGGACAATTTAGATAATTGTGGTGTAATTTGAGCAATGCGATCGAAATCGTCTAAGGATAATGGCACACCTGCTTCGTGAGCAATGGCTGGCAAGTGAAGTGCTGTGTTAGAGGAACCACCTAACGCCATATCGAGAGCTACTGCATTTTCGAATGCTTCGCGAGTCATAACATCTTTTGGACGAAGATTTGCTTTTAATACCTCTACTGCTTGCATGCCTGCTAATTTAGCCAAACGCAAACGTTCAGAATATACAGCTGGGATAGTACCGTTACCAGGAAGGCCCATACCAAGAGCCTCAGTTAAGCAGTTCATTGTGTTTGCTGTGTACATACCAGAGCAAGAGCCACATGTAGGACATGCATTATCTTCAATGCTTGCTAACTCTTCATCGCCCATTTCGCCAGTTTGGTGTTTACCTACTGCTTCAAACACGTCGGACAAACCAATTTTTTTACCTTTATGTACACCAGCAAGCATTGCACCACCAGATACGAATACAGATGGAATGTTAAGGCGAGCCGCCGCAATCAACATACCTGGTACTACTTTGTCGCAGTTTGGAATGAATACCATCGCATCGAATGGTGTTGCCATTGCAGTTGCCTCAATGGAGTCAGCAATAATATTGCGTGTAACCAAGGAGTATTTCATGCCGATGTGGTTCATCGCCAAGCCATCGCAAATACCGATTGTATTGAACTCGATTGGCACACCACCTGCGTTGCGGATGCCGTCTTTTACGGCTTGTACAATATTTTTCAGGCCTACGTGACCAGGGATAATCTCGTTGAAAGAGTTTGCAATACCAATGACTGGTCTGCCCATTTCTTCGTCAACGAAACCCAGAGCTTTTAGCAAAGATCTGTGTGGTGCACGTGCTACGCCTGTTTTTAAATTGTCACTTCTACAACTCATGTTAAATCTCCTCACTTTTGAAAGCATCCACTTGGACGGCTTTCATAACGCATAAAAAAAGACGATTCCAATGAATCGTCTTAAAAGTTTACAAATGATATTCCTTTTGTTTACAGAATTCCTATATACATAAATAGACCTATGTACCCCTTGGAAAATATACACATAAGAAACAAACCATATAGCCAAAATCTTATTGATTGTATATTAACCCATTCGCGGAACTTCTAAGACAAAAACGTGTTAAGTTGTTGTTCATAATTCGAATGTCATTAATAATCACGACTAGCGCAATAATCAACAAGCTAATGACTAAACCTAACATGTTTCCTCCTAAAATAATCTGTAAAATTAATCACGGAATAATAATAACACGTTATAATATGACGCGCAAGATAATTCGCTATAAATTCTATAGATTCACTATAGTTTTTTTATGAAGTTCACCATATAAAAAAACTATAGCAAACCTAGTAAGGTATAAAAACTTTACATATAACACTAAAAAATCCCTCACCGTAGCGAGGGATTTTTATATTATAGGATACCAAAGATCCACATGCCGAGGGCACCGCCCCAGAAGTGAATGAGGAAGCTTACTACAGAAATAGCAAGGCCTACGCGCCACCACGTACCTTGCGGTACATAACCAGCGCCAAAGAAGATTGGAGTTACACCAGAGCTATAGTGAGTCAATGTACAACCAGGGCTGTTCATCAAACCAAAGAGCAAGATGGTAAATGGAATAGGTGCGCCCATAGCCACGAGAATGGCCGCAAAGGCGGAAAACAACGCTGTAATACGCGCCGTACCACTAGCGAAGAAGTATTGCGAGTATACAAAGGTTGCAGAAATAATAAAGGATGCCCAGAACCAGTCGATACCAACGAGATGTTGACTAACAAAGTCTGCAAAGACAGCTACTACACCGAGTTTACCGAGCAAGCCTGCCATGCCAACGAGAGTACCCATCCAAATCAGGATATCCCAACCAGTGCGTTCCCCTAAGATGTCATCCCATGTAAGAGAACCCGTCACTACACAAGCAAGAACGCCCATCATAGCAACTACCGTTGGATGAAGCTTCGTCCAAATAGCCGTAGCCCAAAGCAAGATACAAAGCACAAAGATAATAGCTACAGAAATTTCTGCTTTTGTAATAGGACCAAGAGCATCTAACTCTTTTTGAGCCATCGCCGCCGCTTGTGGTGTCTCTTTAATCTCAGGTGGGTAGATTTTATAGATGAACCAAGGCATCAAAATCATACATATCACACCAGGAATCACGCCCGCTTGAAACCATTCCCACCAAGAAATATCATAACCGAATAATTTTGCCCCTAAAGATGTAATGAGCAAGTTACCACTACATGCAGTTAAGAAGATTGTTACAGTAATAGTGTTAATGGTATGCGCTGTCGTCATCAAGTACGCCCCTATGCGACGAGCAGTCTTACCATATGGTTCAGAATCAAAAGCTAACGAAATATTTTGCACGATAGGGAATACGATACCTCCCCCACGCGCCGTATTAGATGGCGTCGCTGGAGAAATAATTAAGTCCGTACATGCTAGTGCATAGGCTAGCTTTAAAGAGCTAGTACCAAAGGATTTAATTAAGGTGTACGCAATGCGCTTACCAAGGCCAGAATTAATAATACCTCTAGAAAAGAATACGGCCGCTACGATAAGCCACACGTTGGCCTCTGCATAACCACCTAATGCTTGCACCATCGTAATAGACTTTGTGGCTACTGCCGCAACGATACCAAAGAGCGCCATAATACCCGTTGGCCAAGGGCGCAGAATAAAGCCTACAATTGTAGCCGTGAAGATAGCTAATAAATGCCAACCTTCAGGCTTGATTGCCTCCGTGTGAGGCAAGAACCAGATTACGAGGCCCACCAAAACGGTAAGGGCCGCTC
>NZ_CAKPTN010000119.1 GCF_934190855.1 uncultured Veillonella sp.
GTTCAAAGAATTATCTCGTGAACAAGTTATCACTATGTTCAAAGAACAATGTGAACGTGTAGGTACAAAATTCGTAGATACTACACCTGATAAATTAGGCGAAACTATTATGGCTGTTATCGAAGAACGTGGTAATGGTAAGGTAATCTTCCCAAGCACTTCTGAGGTTGAAGAATATAAATTAAAAGAATTATTCGAAAAAGATGCAGCTTCTAATGGTGGTGTTCGTACATACTTCCAATGGGACCCGGCTAAAGGTCGTGAAGAAAATATTTCTAACACAGCTAATGCTGATATCGGGATTACATTCCCATTCTGCGGTATTGCTGAAACAGCTACTGTAGTACAAGCATCTGGCGAAGAATCTGGTCGTGCAATCAGCTTGTTACCAGAAACTCATGTTGCTGTATTATATACTGATACAATCAACCCACGCATGACACAAACTATGGAAAACTTGGCTGAACGTTACCACAACGATCCATCCAAATTCCCTACAAATATCTGCTTGATTTCTGGTCCGTCCCGTACGGCTGACATCGAGTTGGTAACTGTAGATGGTGCTCATGGTCCTATCCGTGTTACATATATCTTAGTTAATAGATAATATAACAACCAGATATCTAAAGGCGATCTTCCTTGGAAGGTCGCCTTTTTATATGTCTAACATTTCCAGCATACATAATACGTTATAAGAATTCCTTATATTGCAGAATAAATATATGAGTTATTATAAAATTTCAAATATTCTGCTTGTATTTTTTTCGATATATGCTATACTAGGTTCATAACCTATTATTGTGATATGAATTAAAAGAGGTGTATTATGAATATTCCATTCTTTACAGATTACCTCATGTTAAGCAATCCACTAAGTATTGGTATTATCGCGGTGTTTGTACTTGCGTTAATTGGTATTTATGTGTTGCAACGCAAGGGCACATCTTTCGGTAATCTCGTTATTATTGGTACTATTGTTGGTGCCGTACTTGGTATAGCAGTTCAAATCATTGCAGGATTCCCTGATGATCCATCCAAAGTGGTTTACATCAAGGAAAGTACGAAGTGGTTCTCCCTGGTAGGTGGCGGCTTCATCGACTTAATCCGTATGCTTGTTATTCCTATCGTTTTTATCTCCATTGTACACGTTATCTTGCACATGGAAGCAGGTGCTAACCTTAAAAAGTTAGTAGTGGCAATGGTTTCTACAAACCTCGGCATGGTAGCTGTTGCTGCTGTAGTTGGTCTTATCTTAGGTAATGCCTTTGGTTTAGGTCAAGGTTTCGATATTGTTGAGTCTGGTAAAAAGATTCGCGAAATCAAACCGATGGTTGATACATTCCGTGCTTTGATTCCTAGCAACCCAATTCAAGCGGCTGCTGAAACAAATGTTATCGGTATCGTAGTATTTGCGATTATCTTAGGTAGCGTAGCTCGTCTATTGAAACAAACTGGTACAAACTCCATGGAGATGTTCACTAAACTCTTTGATGAGCTTCACCAATTAATTTCTTGGGTAGCAGACTTTATTATCGGCCTTATGCCATACGGTGTAGTTGCATTGTTAGCATCTACATTGGCAACTCGTGGCCTACAAGCTATCCTTGATATGGGCTTATTCGTAGTATTACTTTACGTTGGTATCTTGATTATGTTCGTTGTTCAAGCTATCTTGATTGCTAGCTTCGGTTACAATCCAATTACATACTTCAAGAAAGCGAAAGCTCCACTATTGTTGGCTTTCACATCCCGTTCCTCTATGGGCGTATTGCCGTTGACTGTTGAAACATTGACAAAACGTCTTGGCGTAAATGCCACAACTGCTAATACAGTGGCATCCTTCGGTACTACTGCAGGCATGCAAGGTTGTGCCGGCGTATTCCCAGCGCTCGTTGTAGTGTACATTTCTAATGTAGCGAATATTCCATTCGATATGACTATGTACATCATGAGTGTTATCGTAATCGCCATCGGTTCCGTTGGTATCGCAGGTGTTCCTGGTACAGCTACAATGGCTGCATCCGTATCCCTTAGTGGTACAGGCCTTGGTGCATACTTCACATCTATCAGCCCAATCCTTGCTATCGATCCATTGATCGACATGGGCCGTACATGCTTGAACGTATCTGGGTCCTTAACAAATGCTCTCGTAGTAGATAAAATCATGGGCACTATCGATAAAGAGGCTTATGATAACCCTAACGAAGGTCAAGTATAATCCTCAAGTGTAGGAAATGACCTGAACTAGTTAATCTAGTATCGTTAATATAATTTCAGAACTTAACATAAAAGAACAGCTTTCGGGCTGTTCTTTTTTTGTGGGAATACTTGATCTTTCTTTTACCAAGATTTTATTTAAAAGTAATAATTATTACAGATTGTAAACTATGGTATTAATATTCGGTATTTAAATTTGTGAGCTTAGCTACAAACATAGCTATGCGTGTATGGTATACTAACCCTTACAAAGTTATGAATTATGCTTAATAGATATAAGCCAAGAGGGTAATAGTATGATTACACAAGAATTGAAAGATCGATTGATTGCAGATTATCCAAAGTTTGAAGATATGACGCATAAGTTTTATAAAAAAGAAATGTCTATCGCTGATTATAAAGGTGAATCTGGTGCATTCGGTAGCTACGCAGAACGCGGTGCCAACTCCAGTATGAGCCGTTGGCGTTTTAATGGGGGCCGCATGACGCGTGAGCATATGCAGTTTTTGGCGGACTCCATTCGTAAATATAACTTACAACATATGCATTTTACGACAGGCCAATGTTTGCAAATGCATGGATTAGATGGGGACACTATTTTAAGTCTCTTTAAAGAGTGTCATGAGCACGGTATCTATAATCGTGGTGCCGGTGGCGACAATCCCAATGTAGTAGCTAGCATATTGCGTGGTATTGATCCTCGTGAAACGTTAGACATTACGCCGTATGCGACCGCTATTAGCGAGTTCCTCATGGAGCAAATGTTTTACATCAAGCTGCCTCGCAAATTTAAAATGGCTATCGACAATGGTTTTGATAGCACGCCACACACTACCTTCAAGGATTTAGGCTTTAACTTAACGAAACATAATACCTTTGATGTCTATGCTTGTGGCGGTATCGGTCCAAATCCTCGCATGGGTATTCCCGTGGCTCACGATGTGCAACCTGAGGATGTATTGTATTATGTGAAAGCTATGCTTATGGTCTTTGCTAATCACGGTAACTTCAAGAATCGTGGTAAAGCTCGTACACGTTACATGCCAGCCGAAATGGGTGGGGCCGAAGCTTTCATTAAAACCTATGAAGAAACATTGGCTATGGTAAAAGAGGTAGAACAGCTAACGATAAACCCTGCTGATTATGCCTATGAAATTACAAAAAGGGGTAAACGCGATGATTCTGTTATAAATCATCGCATTCATCGTCAAAAACAAGAAGGCCTTTACTATGTGGAATACCATCCCGTAGGCGGGGATGCAAATGTTCCGAACCTCTTAGCTGCCCTTGATTATGCAGTAACCTTAGATCAAGTAGAAGCTAGACTTGCTCCAGAGCAAGCGCTATATTTCATCAACCTCACTGCTGATGAAGCACGTAAAATTGCAGAATTAACAGAGGACAGTGCTATCAATGAATTTCGTCGCTCCGTATCCTGCGTGGGCTCTACAGTGTGCCAAATTGGGATTCAAGACTCCAATGGTCTGTTGAAAGCAATCTTTACGCACCTAGAAGAAAAGGGTGTAGACACTAGAAAACTTCCTCGTTTACACATCTCTGGCTGTCCGCACTCCTGTGGGACACACCAAATTGGTGAAATCGGATTCCACGGCTCTGTTAAATTAGTTGATAAGAAACCTACCGTATCCTTTATGCTAGTTGATGGCGGCTCCGAACACATGGGCTCTGAAAACTTCGGTAAAATGGCAGGCCACATCGTGGCTACAAAAATTCCTGAATTCATGGAAGCCTTGGCAAATATACTAAACGAATCTCCAGAACCAGACTTTGGTAGCTGGAGAATGACACACAAAGCAGAATACATGGAACTTATAAAAGCATTTGAGTAAGTCTCGTTTCCGCTTGTGATGGGGCTCCAGTATTTGAGTACATATTATGTCGTTTGCTATGGGGCCCCGTTTCACTACGACAACTTAATTAAAAATAAAACTAGGTATCTCCTTGCTCCGTCCTTCGTAAAGTCGCTGCAGAAATACCTAGTTTTATTTTTATAACACCTGCTGTGAATTAGTCCCATAGCAAGCGACTACTCTCCCGCTATATATTGCTGACTCCCCATCACAAGCTGCATCTGATCTTTACTCAATATGCTTTTATATGATGGGGAAGGGCGCCACTACAATAAAGACTAGCCGCAGGCTAGTCCTTTCCCCCACGGTGGGCGTGGCACCACTACTATAAAGTTTATTATTATGCGTGAAACCATAGTATTTCTTAGTTTTATTTTAGTGATTAATTGTAATGGAGCTAGGCTAGTTTTATAGATAGATTATATCTGCCTTTTGGCTGGGACACCTTTATAAGTAAAGTGATAAAAAAGTAAGTATGCACTTGTGCAGCGACATTACGAAGGACGGAGCAAGCAAGTGTATACTTACTTTTTTTACCAAGTTGTACTAACGAAATGGGGCCCCATCCCAAAGGCAAATATAGAAACAAGGATTAGCTCCATTACAATTAGACTAATTGGTTAAAACTAGATATCATATGATTTTGTGTGTTATAATAAACTTTATAGTAGTTTTTGGAGGATTTATCAGATGTTATTTACCGTCAATACAGAAGTCTGTACACGATGCGGCCTTTGCGTAGCTGACTGTCCAACCGGATTGCTGGTGATGTCCGATGATGGACCTGTAACTGGCAGGGGAGGTTGTATTTCCTGTGGGCATTGTATTTCCGTATGTCCCACACTTGCTCTCGATAGCGACTTGACGCCTCGTAAGGAGCAAATCGATATTACACAGGAGCCTAAGTTAACGCCAGAGCAAGCTGAATTGTTTTTGCGCAGCCGTCGCTCTATTCGTAACTATCAAAATAAACCAGTTCCTGCTGAGCTCATTCGCAAGGTATTAAAT
>NZ_CAKPTN010000120.1 GCF_934190855.1 uncultured Veillonella sp.
CTTTACTACTTATTCCATTAGCTTGTTCCCTATTCGGTATCTCCAACGACGTAGCAATGCAAGTTGTAGGCGTTGGCTTTATCATCGGTGTATTACAAGACTCTACAGAAACTGCGCTTAACTCTAGCACAGACATTCTCTTCACAGCTACTGCAGACTATGCAAAACGTGGCTACCATGAAGATTGGAACTAAAACATTCTTAGGCGGTCCTTCGGGACCGTCTTTTTTTACATCCAACTACATTGATTTTCTTCAATGTAATGGTATAATAGAGTTAATGATAATAACTATTAGTAGATATATATAGAAAGGAATCAACATGAAACAATACGATATTATTGTAGTTGGTACAGGCGGCGCCACTATCGTTGCTGACGCTGCGCTAAAAAAAGGCTTTAAAGTGGCCATCATAGAAAAAGGCAAATTTGGTGGTACCTGCCTAACTCGCGGTTGTATTCCTACAAAAGTTATGGTTACAGCAGCCAATGCGATCCAAGAAGTAGAGGAATTCAAAAAAATCGGTATTAATGTTGATTCTGCTACTATGGACTGGGATACTGTCTCCAAACGTACATGGTTTAAAATCGACGAATCCGCTGGCATCTACGACTACTACAATGCCTATGACAATGTAGACGTATATCGTGGTGCCGCAAGCTTCGTATCTGACAAAGTGATGAACATTCATCTTAACGATGGTTCTGGCATTGTAGAAATTACAGCACCTACAATTATCCTTGGTACTGGTGGCTATAGTAATGTACCAAATGTACCTGGACTTCAAGAGGCAGGCTATCTTACTAGTGAAAGCCTCTTTGGCGACAAATTCCCTAAGCAACCATACAAATCTCTTGCTGTACTCGGTGCAGGTCCAATCGGTGTTGAATTCGCACATGTATTTGCATCTGCTGGTACAGAAGTAACAATTCTTCAACATAATGTACGTTTAGTACCAAAAGAAGATGCAGATATGTCTGAACATCTACTAAACAACTACAGAGCACGTGGCATCAATGTAATTCTAAACCAAGATACGGTTGAAGTCCGCCAAGAGGATGGCCTCAAAGTAGTCGTTACTAAAGATCGTACAACTGGTGAAATCACAGAAACTAAAGTTGAAGAAATCCTTGTAGCTGCAGGCATTCGCCCCGCTGTGGAAGAGCTTCACCTTGAAAACACGGGTATCGAAACATGGCCTAAAGGCTGGATCAAAACTAACGAATTTTTAGAAACATCCGTTGATGGTATCTATGCACTAGGTGATGTAAATGGTGAACCTGCATTCCGCCACCGTGCAAACTACGAAGCAGATATTATTGCGCATAATCTCTTCTATGCTAAAAACGAAGCAGATTACCGTTGGGCACGTTATGATACATTGCCTAAAGTTACATTCTCCTACCCTGAAATTGGTAGCGTAGGCCTTACTGAAGCAGAGGCTATTAAAGCTGGTTACAACGTAGGCGTAGGCAAAAACTACTACTCCTCTACAGCTAAAGGCTATGCAATGGGTATCAACCCTGGCGATGTAAATGACGGCTTTGTAAAAATTGTGGTAGACAAAGATACTAACCATATCCTTGGTATGCATGTAACAGGCCCTCAAGCTTCCATCCTCTTCCAACCATATGTAAACCTTATGAACAGCGGCGTAACTCCGTTGACAGCAATCAATGAGGAAATCGCATCTGAACGTACTAAACGCTTACGTGAAAAAGGCATTACTCGTGAAATGGATCCTAAATCCGTTATCACTGTAGGTGAAACAATGAGCCCACATCCTTCCCTTGTAGAAGTTATTATGTGGACACAAGTATACTACGAACACCGTTGGTAAAAATAACTATATAGTAACGACAAAAAGGACTGTGTATAAACACAGTCCTTTTGTTATCTGTAAATCCGTTGAGAACAATACATCACAGGAGCACAGATCTATAATATAAATACCATAATATAGGTACCATTCTATAAACAAAAAGAGCTGAAGATTTTGTCTTCAGCTCTTTTTAGGTTATCACATAATAAGTTAGCGACCCATATCGATGCCACTACCAAAGATAAGATTTGTTTTGCGGCCATCGAAACCTTGATCTGGCTCAGGCGGTAATTTATAGGCTTTAGATTGCTCTACATAAGCACCTGTTTCAGCATCTACTGTAACAACTACTTTTTTACCATCTTGATGCATTGTTACATAATACAAGATTTTACCGTCGTGTGCTTCGATTTTCCAGCCCTTCATAACAGCGTCAGCGCCAAGTTGTTGTTTAGCAACGCGTTCTGCTTGGGCAGACTCAATTACTCGATCTTTATTGAAGATTTCACCGATGACTTTTTTAGGTTTGCCACCTTCTTCCATATTGGAAGTATTACCAGTGATTACGTCGATTTTCATCTTGTATTGATGATATTTACTATAACCAACAACTTTATAACCATAGTTTAAGTCGTTAGAGTTAAGCTCTACGGAATGAAGTGCAGCATTCGGGTAACGATTTTGGAAAATAGTACCAATTTTACTCATAGTCATAACCATGGACTCACCTGGTGCACGTTGTACAGAAATATCAGTACTTGTTTCTGGCTTTGTTTTACGTGCATCTGCCACACTTGGTGTAGCAACAGATAGTACGCCCACTGCCAATACACCAGTTAATGCCATAGAAATTAACTTTTTATTCATTACATATCCTCCTACTATATGCGATACTTTCACGAATAGTAAAAGTAATTCACATACTAGAATTACTATAAGTCCGTGCCATACTCAACAGCACACAAAACATACATAAATAGTCGTATTATTTAGACAATATACTATAAACCTTCATTTGATGCAAGTCGTTCATCTACATCAGACATAAGTAATTTATAGCATGTAGCTACTAAAGGAACACCGATCAACATGCCAGTGACCCCCATCAAGCTACCGCCTACGATAACCGCAGCAAACACCCATAACCCTGGTAAGCCAACGGAGTTACCGACGATTTTAGGGTAAATGAAGTTGCTTTCAATTTGATGAAGCACTTCTAAAATAATCACATAAATTAATGCATCCATAGGGCTAACAGTGAGCAACATAACCGCACCGATAACGCCACCTACATAGATACCAAGTAATGGAATCAAACCAGTAAGACCAATTACACAGGCAATGGTTGTAGCATATTCAATGTTAAACAGCCATAAAGTAATACCTACCATAACGCCTAAAATCAAGGCGTCAATAAACTGGCCTACAAAGAAATTACTAAAAGTTTGAACCGCCACTCGAGTTACATAACTAACACGATTTACCCATTCATCAGATGCGTAGGCTTTTAAAATGCGTTTGCCTTGCATCATAAGGCGTTCTTTATCAAGGAGCATATAAATAGCAAAGATCAATCCAAGACCAATATTTAATGTCCAAGATAAAACAGTTCCCATTGCATTAACAATGTATGTACCGCCTTTAGTACCCCATTCACGGGTATACTTAACGATACTTTCACCACTCAACGTATCCATAAGCGTCTGATTAGATGCCATTGGAATTGTTTCTGTAAGATGCTGCATCCAAACTTGGAAATCCGCATACAGTTGAGGCGAAGATGCCACAATAATCGACATAGAATGAACTAATTGAGGAAGCGCCAAACGTGCAATAAAATACACGATCACACTAATTGTCACAAAAGATAGCACCAGACTGAGAGGTCGCCGTATCTTATACCTCCATCCAGATTCACTCTTAGGCCAAAGCCATCGCTCATAGCGTACTACTAAAATATCTAGTACAAAGGCAATACAGGCACCTACGATAAGTGGGACAAATGCTGTAATAATAGCATCAATAGCACTAGCAATATCACTTATCCTGAGGGCCATCATGATCATAACACCAGCTAGTATGATAGCACCTATGAGAGGTTTGTAATATTTAAATTTTTTCATATATAACCTACTTTACTATACTCACACCGCATACATTATCAAATCTTAATGAACATTGTATGACCTACGATTGTATGCAAGTTTAGTATAACATAAAAGTCCACCTTATCACATGCTCGGTCCCCCGATGAACACGAGAGCATGATAGAAGGTGGACTTTATTATATGTCTAATCTAAATTAGTTTAAAGATTAGCGGTGAATGTAAACGTCTACACGACGGTTTTCAGCTTTACCTGCTGCAGTGGAGTTAGTTGCCACTGGTTTAGTGTCGCCATTAGCGATACCGATGAAGCGATCAGCAGATACGCCATTATTTACTAAGTATTGAGCTACGTATTGTACGCGGCGTTCGGACAAACCAATGTTGTATTGAGGATTTGCATCAGTATCAGCATTACCTAACAATTTAACTTGGTCTTGTGGGTATTGGTGAGCAGCATTTACAGCAGCTGTCAAGTTTGGATATTGGTCTGCACGAGCTACATCTTGGTCGGAATCGAAGTAGATGGATTGTACATAGTAGTCCAATTTAGGAGTTTTATATACAGGAGCTTCTACTACAGGAGCTGGAGCTGGAGTGTATACAGGAGCTGGAGCTGGAGTGTATACAGGAGCTACGGATTTTTGACCACCGAAACGGTAGGACAAGCCAACTACTGGACCTTGGAAAGATACATTATGATCTTCATTTGCTTTAGTATTGATGTAGCGGTAACCAGCATTGATATCCCAGTCTTCATTAACTTTATAGCCTAAACCAGCTTCTAAAACTGTAGTGTTCTTAGTACCTACACCAGCTTTACCGTAAACTTCTACTTTAGAGCCAAGGTTAGTTTTACCAATTACACCTGCTTGCGCAATGTTGTTAGTGCCACCAGCATCATGATTATGGATACGAGCATAACCACCATATACTGCAACATTTTTGTTCAAAGAACGAACTAAGTTCAATTCATGCATGTCAGTATCAAGATGTTTAGTATTCAAACCATGGTAACCATATTGAATACCAGTTTTATCGGACCAACCATAAGTCACTCCACCATCGAAGTTCCATTTGTGAGCGTCTTTTGCGCC
>NZ_CAKPTN010000121.1 GCF_934190855.1 uncultured Veillonella sp.
ATTACAATTACTTCTTCTAGCGGATTGAAAGAAGACGAAATCGAACGCATGGTTAAAGAAGCTGAAGCGCATGCAGCAGAAGATAAAGCTAGAAAAGAAGAATTAGATATTAAAAATAATGCAGATTCCTTGGTATACCAAGCTGAAAAAGCATTGAAAGAACTTGATGGTCAAGGCGATGCTGCTTTATTGAAAGAAGTTGAAGAAGCAAAAGATAAATTGAAAAAATCTATCGAAGCTGGCAACATTGAAGACATCAAAAAAGATAGCGAAGCTTTGGAACAACCATTGCACAAATTAGCTGAACAAATGTATGCTGCTGCTCAACAAGCACAACAAGCTGCTGGTGGCGCTGAACAAGGCCAACAAGCAAAAGCTGATGACAATGTAGTTGATGCTGATTACACTGTAGTGGATGACGAAAAGAAATAAGAAGGGTTGGTAACTAATGGCACGAGATTATTATGACATCCTAGGGGTCAGCAAAAACGCCTCTCAAGATGAAATTAAAAAAGCCTTCCGTAAAAAGGCACGCCAATACCACCCTGACGTAAATAAAGACAATCCAAAGGAAGCAGAAGCAAAGTTTAAAGAAGCGAACGAAGCTTATGAAGTATTGTCTGACGAAACTAAAAAAGCTCAATATGACCAATTCGGCCACGACGCCTTCAAACAAGGAGGCGGCGCTGGCGCCGGTGGTTTCCAAGGCGGCTTTGGCGGTTTTGGTGGTCAAGCTGGTGGCTTTGGTGATATCTTCGGGGACATTTTTGGTGGCATGTTTGGCGGTGGTCGTCAACAACAAGGCCCTCAAAAAGGTAATGACTTGCGTGAAGATATTGATATTTCCTTTGAAGATGCAGTCTTTGGTAAGTCTATGGAAATCGAAGTGCATCGTCATGAAGAATGTGATCACTGTCATGGTACTGGTGGTGAGCCAGGCTCTCGTGTCGATACTTGTCCAAACTGTCATGGTTCTGGTCAAGAAGCGGTTATTCAAAATACGCCATTTGGTCGTATGCAATCCGTGCGCACTTGTTCCCGTTGTCATGGTTCTGGTAAAAGCATTGAAAAACCTTGTTCTAAATGCCGTGGTACTGGTGAAATGCTTGCAAAACGCAAGATTTCCATTAAGATTCCTGCTGGCGTAGATAGCGGTTCTCGCTTGCGTGTCGCTAATGAAGGTGAACCAGGTATTTTAGGCGGTCCTAAGGGCGACCTTTACGTATATATCTTTGTTCGTCCTCATAAAGAATTTGAGCGAAATGGTAATGACGTTATTAGCCGTGTAAATATTAGCTTTGCTCAAGCTGCTCTTGGTGCGACTATACAAGTTAACACCTTAGATGGTAAAGTAGAGTTAAAGATTCCGGAAGGTACTCAAACGGGAACGGCATTCCGCGTAAAGGGCAAAGGTATTCCATATTTGCGTAACCCTAACCAACGAGGGGACCAACATATTGTAGTAACTGTCCAAACGCCTAAAAAATTGACTGATACGCAACGTGAGTTATTATTACGCTTTGCTAATGAAAGCAATGAAGATGTAAATAATTTACAAGTGAGCAAAAGTCTCTTTGAAAAAATCAAGGACTGTTTAACGAAATGAACAGCTCATGTGAAGGAATGGTTTGTTCCATCACATTCCCTATAAAGGAGCATATATGCAATGGATAGAAATATCCATTGTCTGTGAAAGAGTAGCCACCGATGAGGTGACTACTCTTTTTGACGATTACGCAGACAATGGAATTATAGAAGAAGATGTTGAAGAACAACCTAATTTAATAAAATTAACGCTCTATGCTGATCCAACTCTTGATACCGATGAGATCAAGGCAGTCTTAGAAAAACGTCTTACAGAGGCAAATATTACGGTTAAATCAATAGATGCACATATACTTGATGAATCTACGTGGTTAAATTCTTGGCAACAATATATTGAGCCTACAGAAATATTACCAAATATTGTAATTAAGCCTGCTTGGCAAGAATATGACAACGTTGACAATAAAACAATTATAGAAATCGATTCAGATATTTCCTTTGGCACTGGCTCTCATGAAACGACTAGAACGTGTGCAGAACTTTTAAAAATTTATAGTGAATCTATGGATCTTGAGAAGGTTACATGTTTAGATATCGGTACAGGCACAGGTATACTTTTATTAGTAGCCGCACAATTAGGCATAAAACATTTAGTCGGCATTGATATCGAAGAATACGCAGCAAATCAAGCAAAAATTAACTGTGAAAATAATTGTGTACATGCGGAAATTATTTGTGGTGATTTAGATACAGATTTTAATGGTACTGCGCAATTAATTTTAGCTAATTTGACGGTAGATCCTTTAAAGATATTATTACCTCAAATAGGTAAGAAGCTTGAAGATAATGGTATTTTAATCATTAGTGGTATTATTGATGACCGATATGATGAAATCTTGCCGTATATCACTAAATATTGGCATATTATAGAGGAACGCGTGGCGGGCCCTTGGCATACCTTTGCGTTAGAAAAACGATGAAGAAAATATTTATCCCTACACCTTTAGATGAAATGATAGAATTTCCAAAAGATGTAACACATCATGTGTTACATGTTTTTCGCCACAATATGGAGAAACCTATCACTGTAACAGGTAGTGATAATCGTTGTGGTACCTATCTGATTACAGAAGAAGTTGATGGTAAGGCACTAGCTAAACTTATTAAATATGTAGAGTCTAATGTAGCTCCGTATCGGACTATTCTTGTTCAATCCTTATTAAAAGGTGAAAAATTAGAATGGGTATTGCAAAAGGCGACAGAGTTAAATGTAGATACAGTCTATCTTGTATCTACCGCTAATTGTGTAGCTAAATATGATGATAAGAAATTACAAGCAAAAGTCAGTCGTTGGGAGAAAATTATGTTAGAAGCAGCCCAACAATGTGGGCGTCATCAACTGCCTACACTTGTTGTAGGCGAAATGCTTTCACAAGTACTGGAAATCGAGGATGAAGCATTAAAACTAGTAGCCTATGAAAATGAAGAAGGTCATACTATTAAGACTGCACTTCAATCAATACATAATACTCAACATATAACTGACATTCTTATCTGTATTGGTCCTGAAGGGGGCTATCAAGAGAAGGAAATCAATGCTATTATAGAGAGTGGTGGAAAATCAGTTTCTCTTGGTAATACTATTTTGCGTGCTGAAACTGCTGCCATTGGATCACTAGCGATGATTCAATATGAATTAGAATTATAAATTAAACAAGAATAGAGAGGTGCAATGAAAACCGTTGCTTTTACAACCTTAGGCTGTCGTGTAAATCAATATGACACAGATGCCATGAAAGGTTTATTTTTACAAAACAACTACGAAGCAGTAGACTTCGATGAAAAAGCTGATATATATGTAATTAATACATGTTCTGTAACAAATATGGGAGAAAAGAAATCCCGTCAATTAATTCGAAAAGCAAAACGCCAAAATGAAGATGCTTATGTAATCGTAACAGGTTGCTACGCTCAACTTGATCCAGATGCAATTGCAGCCATCGATGGTGTTAACCTTGTTATCGGTACAAACAATCGATCAAAAATCGTTGAGCTTGTAGAACAATTAGAATCTACAGAACGCCAAATCAATGCTGTTCGAGATATTATGAAAGAGTCAAATTTTGAAGAAATGCCATTGTTTGGTAATGAATCCGATAAGGCTCGAGCTTTCATGAAAATTCAAGAAGGCTGTAATAACTATTGCTCTTTCTGCATCATTCCATATACTCGTGGTAAATTGAAATCTCGTAAGATTGAAGATATCGTAGAAGAAGCTAAGCGTCTAGTAGACCATGGTTTCCACGAAATCGTATTAACAGGTATTCATTTAGGCAATTACGGTGTGGAATTACCAGGTAGACCTACATTGGCAGATGTAGTAAAAGCTTTATTAGAAATCCCTGAGTTATATCGTATTCGTTTTGGCTCCATTGAATCTGTTGAGGTTTCAGATGAGCTAGTAGAATTAATGGCTACAGATAAACGCGTATGTCCAAACCTTCATTTGCCATTACAAGCAGGTTCAGACCATGTATTGAAATTAATGAGACGTCACTACACATTACAAGAGTATAAAGATCTCATTGCAAAGTTGCGTTCTCGCATTATAGATTTATCTATTACGACTGATATCATTGCCGGTTTCCCGCAAGAAACGGATGAAGATTTTGAAGAAACATTAAATACAGTACGTGAAATTGGATTTACCCATATTCACGCTTTCCCATATTCCATTCGTGAAGGTACGCCAGCTGCAACCATGCCTGATCAAGTACCGGAGGCCGTAAAAAAGACTCGTGTCGCATTGCTAAATGGTCTTAGTCAAGCTGGTTATGAAGCATACGCTAAATCTCGTATTGGTAAACCAGGTGAAATCCTTATTGAAAAGGAAGAAAATGGCTACTATACAGGTTTAACTAGCGAATATGTGAATGGTAAAGTAAAGTCTGATGGGCTACATAAGATTGGTGATCTCATTGGAGGAACTGTTGTTGGTTTTGAAGATAATAATTTAATTATTGAATAAGGAGTCTAATTATGAGCGATTGCATTTTCTGTAAAATTATTAATGGTGAAATCCCTTCCAATAAAGTATTGGAAAACGATAAATTCTATGCATTCCATGATATTCAACCAGTAAAAAAGGTACATGTTCTAATTGTGCCTAAAAATCACGTATCTAATATTGCACATCTTACAGAAAAGAATGCTGATTATGTAGAAGGTTTATTGCCATTTGTTCGTGATGTAGCGAAAGAGTTGGGTATTTCTAAAGATGGTTATCGCTTAATTTTTAACACTGGTGGTAAAGCTGGCCAAACTGTATTCCATATGCATGCACATCTATTAGGC
>NZ_CAKPTN010000122.1 GCF_934190855.1 uncultured Veillonella sp.
GAACCATAGTTTTTTAAGAATGTAGAGTCATATGTACCATGAGGAGAGCTCAAGGAGAATACCATTGCCATATCACCAGAGGATTTAGTAGTTGTAACACCTACTGCTTGTACCTCGGCAGGCAATTGTGAAAGCGCTGCTTGAACACGGTTTTGCGTATTAACCGTATTCATATCAGCATCTGTACCTTGATTGAACTGAACCGTCAATGAATAACTACCAGAACTGGAGCTATTAGACGTCATATAGTCCATATCTTGTACGCCTACAATTTGTGTTTCAATAACACTGGCCACTGTATCGTTAACAACTTGAGCTGTCGCACCAGTATAGGCCGTGTTAACACGAACTGTAGGTGGAGAAATTTGTGGATATCGAGCTACCGGGAGGTTCATCATGGAGATGAGACCTACCAAGGTAATAACAATAGCTATTACAATGGCAAAGATAGGTCGATTAATAAAGAATTTCGACACGATCTAGCCCCCTCTTATTTTGTAGCTTTCAATTGTTCTTTTGAAAGTAATTTAGCATTTACTTTCACACCATTCTTAACCTTAGTTAAGCCATCTACGATGATAGTATCTCCAGGTGCTAAGCCAGCTTTAATGATAGTTTCACCACCAGTAGTACCACCAAGTTCAACAGTTTTTTGCTCAACTACACCATCTGCATTCACAACATAGATAAAGTTTTTATCCATAATTTGAAGAATCGCACGATTTGGTACGAGAATAGCATTTTTAAGTTTTTCACCTGGAGAAATAACTGTTGCATACATGTTTGGTAACAATAAATGATTAGGATTTGGGAAAGATGCTTTCAGTACGAGCTTGCCTGTAGATTGATCTAGGCTCTTCGCCGCTTGCACGATAGAACCAAGTTCATTATAAACTTCACCATCAGCAAGTTTTAATTGAATATTTGGACCATTGGAATCATCACCAGTTGGATTTTTCATGAAGTCAAGATATTCCTGCTCTGTCATGCTGAACTCAACAAAGATTGGATCGATGGAATCGATTGTAACCAATGTTGTAGAACCAGCTTGTACAAATGCACCCATATCTATATCGTCCATACGCAATGTACCAGAATATGGTGCATATACCATAGTATCACCCAAGTTGTCTTGAGCGATTTTAACAGATGCTTGATATGCTTCATAAGCAGCCTTAGCTTGTTCATACGTACTGCGTTGTGTATCTACACGTTGTTGCGCAATTGCATCTTGTTGAGCCAATGTTTCATAACGTTGAAGATCTAGTTCGGCATTTTTCATATTTGCACTGGCTTGAGCCGCTTGCGCTTCAGCATTAGCAACAGTTGATTCATACTGACGAGAGTCAATACGATATAATGGCTGACCTGCTACTACTTGCTCCCCACCTTTAACAAATTTTTCCACTACATATCCAGTAACACGAGCATGTACCGCTACAGAGTTTTCTGCAACTACTGTACCAGCAAAGGTTTGATTTACCTGTGCATCACTGGCAGTAATTTTGTATGCATTGACACTCACATCGCCTGCCTGCTGTTGATTACTGCCACAACCAGCAACCATTACAGCTGATACAACGAGAGCCGCTAACATACGGGAATAACGGAACTTCATTATATATACTCCTTTACACGAAACTAATCATTTATGTTACATAATTTCATAAATATCTTTATATATTTTACAGGATTCTATAGACAAAGTCAATTTTTTCAACACCTTTTAACCATTGTTAAACATAGATAAAATCTAAATCTAACGCTATCTATTGTATACAATAAAAATGATAAAAACTATTGACTTTTATATGTTTTTGTGAACACTTTTTCATGATGTATTGTGTTACTAAAAAAAGCTAGAAGATTAGGTGACTACTGCATTGTAACAGTAATTACGTATCCTCTAGCTTTAGCTTGAATATTTGGTGGAGATGAGGGGAGTCGAACCCCTGTCCAGAAGTGTTGCCATATAGACTTCTCCGAGCACAGTCTATGATTTAGATCTCAGGTTGCTACCGCTCACAGACAAGCTACACAACCCCAGTTCATATTGTCTCGCCTAATTCATATGAACAACTGAATTAAGCCAGCCTACGGTTTGACGTCCATTCACACTTGGTAGGCACAAGTATGAGGGACGTAGCTTATGCAGCTAATGCAAAATTTTCTTCTGCGTTTAAATGTTTTCCCACCGTTTAACGGCCTCATGGAACGCCGACTCGCTATCTATACCACACGCACCCCTGTCGAAACCTTTACATCCCCGTGCGTTGGTCTAATAATTATAAGCCTATTTACTATAACTGTCAATTATAGTAAGCCTTATCAACGCTTATAAATCTTTGCTTAGTAGCTCCCAGAAAATATGTACAGATTATCTAGGACAATTCTTTTATTGCTGTATGCAAAGTTTGACATACATAGTCGATTTGTTCCTTACTATGAGCTGCTGTAACAGTCAAGCGAATTCTACTTTCACCGACAGGAACTGTAGGCGGACGAATGGCTGTACCGATGATTCCAGCCTCATATAGATAATTAGATACAGCTAAGGTATCTTCGTTCTTGCCAATGAGGATTGGGAAAATTGGCGTATCACTTGTAGCATATATGCCCATAGCGTTTAATCTGTCAGACATATAGCCTACATTGTCTTGTAAACGCTCTAAAACAGATGCATCAGAATCAATGATTTGAAGTGCCGCAAGAGCAGCCCCAATGTCTGCTGGAGATAGTGCGGTGGAAAATATAAAGCTGCGACTTGTATTAACAAGATAGTCAACAATCGTACTATTAGCAGCTACATAGCCCCCCACTGATCCAAGGGATTTGCTCAATGTACCTAGTTGTATATCTATCTCTTTTTCAAGACCGAAATAGGGCGCCGTACCATGGCCATTGCCAATAGTCCCTGTCGCATGAGCATCGTCCACCATGAGCAATGCATTATATTCACGACTCAGTTCATATAGCTTATCTAATGGTGCAATATCGCCATCCATGCTAAAGACACCATCAGTAACGATAAGTTTTCGCGCACTACGATCCACTTGTTTTATTAAGAACTTTAGTTCCTCCACCTCACAATGACTATACGCCTTTATAGTGGCCTTGCTCAAACGACATCCATCAATGATACTAGCATGATTTAAAGCATCGCTAAAAATGATAGTATTCTTATCTGCAATAGCTGATATGGTGCCTACATTAGCCATATAACCTGTATTAAATACGAGAGCTTTTTCTGTATTCTTAAATTTTGCTAATTCATTTTCAAGCTCTGTAAATAAGGGAAATGTCCCAGATACAAGTCGAGACCCGCCTGAGCCAGTACCATATTGTTGAGCCCCTTTTACAGCCCCTTCTATAACGCGAGGATCAAAGGTAAGGCCTAAATAATTATTAGAAGCCATCATCAAATACTCTTTATCATCGCGCTTCACACGCACTGCTTCTATAGGGCAGTATTCTTTCAAGGTGCGTAAATTATGATTGTTGATTTTATGATTTAGTTGGTCTTTAAAAAACTTATACATTATTTCACCGTTGAACAAGTACGGGAGTCTTCTCCAAGTACTCAATTACACTTTTACTATCTATATCAGATTGAACAAAGAATACTCGACCCCCTATGTCTGAGCCCAACTCTTTCATATTGGGAATACGGTGGTATACTCCATTACATGCAACGTATCCTACCGTATAATCTGGATCATCTGACCAACATAATTCACCTACAATACCATCAGCAGATTGCACCTTAGACGCTAATACTAAAGCCTCTCTCATATGATCATTATCCCCTAATGATTCAGAATCAAAGGAGTCCATATGACTGACGCGAACGCCTCGCTTCCCTTCATCAATGCGTTTACCAGTTGTAGCATCTACTAACATAGCACCACGCATAGAAGAATCTAATCCTTTTAAAAAATTAATAGCATTTTGAATAGCCACTTCGGTAATATGAGGACCTTGTAAAAGCTCAATAGCTAATTCATGAGCCTCTACAATCGTATTGGCTCTATGTTCTTCTACTTGTAAACAATCGATATATGTTATCTCATTAGACGGAATTAAATCTACCGTAATATTTATAAAATCAGCTGTTCCTTTACTGTGATGTAAAGCCCGTTCAGCTAACGATTGAGCTATACTCCCTACCTCTTCTAATTTCACAATACGCTCTGCTCCAGAAATATGGTGGCCCCCGTTTTCATGGGGACCACCTTGAGCTGCACGCATGCGTACACTATATAATTCAGACATTATGACACCTTGCCTTTTACAAGATTATTTTCTGGTACTTGGCTGTGAATTTTACGAAATACTTTCACAAATACAGGTGCCATAATAACGGTAAAAATCATACCTGGAACGGCTAAGGCAATCATAGGTAATGCAGCCTTGCCAATATACAAGGATAAGGATAAGCGTGCCAAAGCAGATGCAATCGGACCAGAAATCATAATGCCAATTAGATGATTTTGACACATCCATAGGATAAGACCTACGATAAGGCGGAATTGCATAGCAATCATTACGTTTAAAATAGATTGAGTGCCTAAAGCTAAACCAATTAAACTAGACAAACAACCACTGATGATATATTTTTTGAAACCAAACACGGCACATATAGCTACCGCTAACGGGGCGGACAACTGAAACTCTATACCAGGAATAATATTAGGTATTTTAATAGCCCCTAACACTGTAATCATCGCTGTTAAGATGGCAATTTCAGTAATGTACCGAATGTTCTGATTCATAATGTTTCTCCTCTACTTAGATAATGTTAACCACAAACACCTCTTCTTGTTTACATTATAAATTCAATATACATATTTATCA
>NZ_CAKPTN010000123.1 GCF_934190855.1 uncultured Veillonella sp.
GTATTGAGTGCGGCGTCCACTTGGATTATGTCTAAACAAACTGGTAGCGGTGCAACTGGTGCTGCTGCGCAACAACAAAAGATTATGACAATCTTTATGCCTCTATTCATTGGTTACATCTCCCTTAACTTCCCTTCTGGCTTAGTTATTTACTGGATCGTATCCAATGTGTTCCAATTTGTGCAACAACATTTCATTTACAAAGGCTTAGAAGCTAAAAAATAGGAGACACTATGGAATTTATCGATGTATCTGCTAAAACCATTGAAGATGCCATTGCCAAAGGTGTAGCTCAATTGGCTGAAGATGGCCAAGAGTTGGTTGAAACTAAGGTCTTAGAACAACCTTCTAATGGCTTCTTGGGCATTGGTCGTAAACCAGCAGTTGTTCGCTTATTCTTCACATCTATGGCAAAAACTGCAACTGTTGAAGAAGTAGTTCAAGCAGAAGAACAATCTGTAGCTGTTGCTTCCCAGCCGGTTGCAACAACTGAAACAGAAGTGCAAGAAACAGCAGCTGTGGAAACTTTTGATGAAGAAGTAGAAGAAAAACCTTCTAAAAAGGAACTTTCAAAAGAAGACCAACAAGAGATTGCTGAAAAAGGTAAACAATTCCTCGATGATATGTTTACTCAAATGGGCCTCAAAGTAGTTATCGAAAAAATGATGACGAAAGATAAAATTACATTCCAAGTACACGGCGAAGAGCTAGGTATTTTGATCGGCAAACATGGTCAAACATTGGATGCCATCCAATACTTAACAAATCTCGTGGCTCACAAGGATGTATCTGGCCATTGCCACATCGTGGTGGATGTGGAAAATTACCGTTCTCGCCGAGAAGAAACATTGGTGAATCTCGCGAAACGCTTGGCTTCTAAGGTAAAACGCAACCGTCAAAAGGTTTCCTTAGAACCGATGAATGCTTTTGAACGTAAAATCATTCACACTGCCCTTCAAGGGGACAAACACATTGTAACGAACAGCGAAGGGGACGAACCGTTCCGTCACGTTGTGATTTCTTACAAAAAATAAAATACAGTGGTGCAGCTTTTGAGTAACTGGGATTCTCGGTTACTTGAGGGCTGCCCCCTTTATTCTTTAGGTTATGGTGAAAGCTAACCTAAGTTAATCTTCGCGCGGATAAGATTAGTTTAGTTTAACTTTCACAGGCGAAGAAAATATAAAAGTTAATCGAAATACGGAGATTTTTATGTATATAGATGATACAATAGCGGCCATTGCGACGCCGCCCGGCATCGGCGGGGTTGGTATTATTCGTGTTAGCGGCAAGGATAGTTTTCCTATTGTAAATAGCCTGTTCAAGAGCGCTGGCACCGTTCCTTTGATGGACCGCCAAAATAGAACCATACAATATGGGACCATTGTGGACCCAGCAACGAACAAGACCATCGACGAGGTTCTTGTGTTATTAATGAAAGGCCCTCATTCCTACACGGCGGAGGATGTGGTAGAAATTCAGTGTCACGGTGGTATTGTGCCGGTTCGACAAATTCTGAAATTGCTCGTCAATCACGATGTGCGCATGGCCGAGGCCGGCGAATTTACGAAGCGCGCCTTTATGAACGGACGTATCGACCTCACTCAAGCAGAGGCGATCATTGATATTATTGAAGCGAAAACAGAGGACTCCCTCTCCCTCGCTGTGGCGCAGCTGGACGGGACTGTTTCGTCCTTTGTAAAAGACGTGCGTGAACAGCTCATCGCCATGATTGCTCATTTAGAGGTAACTATCGACTATCCTGAGGAGGATATTGAGGACGTAACGAGCCAAGAGGTTTGTGATCAGTTGCAGCCTATTTTGAAAGCTATGGATGAACTCTTGTTCACAGCGAATACGGGCCGCCTCATTCGCGACGGCATTACGACGGTTATTGTAGGCCGTCCCAATGCAGGTAAATCGAGCTTGATGAATGCTCTCTTGCGCGAAAATCGCGCTATTGTAACGGATATTCCTGGTACGACGCGAGACAGCATTGAAGAATATATGACCGTAGAAGGCATTTCTCTACGCCTCATCGATACAGCAGGTATCCGCGATACACAAGATACGGTGGAAGCCCTTGGTGTAGAGCGTGCCCGCGATTACATCAACAAAGCAGACATCGTGCTCTGCGTTATCGACGGGTCTACTCCATTAACCCCTGAAGAAATCGAAATTTTGACCTCTGTGAGCGGTTTGAACACCATCGTACTCCTTAATAAGTCCGACGTGGCACAAGTCGTTACAGACGAACATATTAAAGAACACGGAACCTTTACGGCTATCGAACGCATCAGTGCCAAAGAAGGCGAAGGCTCTGCAGTGCTCTCCAAATGGGTGCAAGAACTCGTCTACGGCGGTCGCGTAAAACAAGACAACAGTGCCATGATCAGTAACGTGCGCCACATTAGCCTCATGGAACAAGCGAAGGCACAAGTCGAACAAGCCCTCTCCTCCATCGACATGGGCATGCCAGTAGACTTTGTAGCTACCGATTTGCGTAGCGCCTGGGAACTACTAGGCGACATCACAGGCGATACCATCCGTGAAAGCATGATCGACGAACTATTTAGCCGTTTCTGTTTAGGTAAGTAAAAGTAAAAGTAGGGTGTGAGCTAACAGAGGAGCGTAAGCGACGATGGGAGCCACACATCACTTTGGTCGGAGCGTGCAATTTTTCGTAGAAAAATGCTCAGCGAGCGACCTGTACTCTGGGTCAAATCCAAGCATCACTTTAAAATTTTTCACAGTGAGGAACTGTGCTCTGGATTAAACCCACACATCACTTTGGTCGGAGCGTGCAATTTTTCGAAGAAAAATGCTCAGCGAGCGACCTGTACTCTGGAACTAATAAGTATTAACTAATTTTATATAGATAGTAAGGAACATATATGTACACAGTAGATAATTATGATGTCATCGTCATCGGTGGTGGTCATGCTGGTTGTGAGGCGGCCCTCGCCGCTGCTCGCATGGGTCATCGCACGTTGATGGCGACCATCAGTTTAGATAATATTGCGCTTATGCCGTGTAACCCAGCCGTTGGTGGTCCTGGTAAAAGCCATCTTGTTTTAGAGGTTGACGCCTTAGGCGGTCAAATGGGTATTAACGCGGATGCTACGGCTATCCAAATGCGTATGCTCAACATGGGTAAAGGCCCTGCCGTGCATTCTTTGCGTTGCCAATCCGATAAAGTTAAATACCAACATTTGATGAAACAAACCGTAGAGAATACTGAGAACCTCAATGTTAAGCAAATCATGGTGACTGAGCTCAAGGTTGAGGACGGTAAAGTAACGGGTATCGTTACAGAGCTTGGCGAATTCTATGGCGCTAAGGCTGTTATTCTTTGTACAGGTACCTATTTGAAAGGTAAAATTCTCATCGGCGATATCGATTACGTGGGCGGTCCAAATGGTCAACGTGTAGCGGAAGTATTTTCCCAATCTTTGCTAGATAATGGCATTGAGTTGATGCGCTTTAAAACTGGTACGCCAGCTCGCGTAGATAAACGTACTCTTAACCTTGAAAACATGGTAGTGCAAGAAGGCGATACGCATCATCACTCCTTTTCCTTCATGGATGAGTGGATCAATCGCAATGAAGATGTATGTTGGTTGACCTATACTAACGAAAAAACTCATGAAATCATTCATAACAATATTCACCGCGCTCCAATGTACAGCGGTAAAATTGAAGGTGTAGGACCTCGTTACTGCCCTTCCATCGAAGATAAAGTAGTGCGCTTTGCCGACAAAGAACGCCATCAATTATTCGTGGAACCAGAAGGTACTGGCACAAACGAAATGTACGTACAAGGCATGAGTACTTCCCTTCCTATGGACGTACAATATGCGTTCTTACGTACCATTCCTGGCCTTGAAAACGTAGAAATCATGCGCCCTGCGTATGCTATCGAATACGATTGCTTGAACCCAACGCAATTGACTCCAGCCCTTCAAGTGAAACATATTGAAGGCCTCTACTCTGCAGGTCAAGCGAATGGTACATCTGGTTATGAAGAGGCAGCTGCTCAAGGTTTAATGGCTGGTATTAATGCAGCGTTGTGGATTGAAGGAAAAGAACCATTCATCCTTGCTCGTTCCGAAGCGTACATCGGTGTTCTTATCGATGATCTTGTAACAAAAGGTACAAATGAACCGTACCGTATGATGACGAGCCGCAGCGAATACCGTCTATTGCTTCGTCAAGATAATGCGGATATGCGTCTTACTGAAAAAGGCCGTGCAATCGGTCTTGTAAAAGACGATCGTTGGGCTAAATTTACTGCTAAAAAAGCTAATATCGAAGAAGCGATGGAGCTTTTACGAAACACACCGGTAAATCCATCCAAGGAAACACAAGCCTTGCTTGAAAGTTTAGGTACAGCCCCTATTAGAACGGGCATTCACGCCTACGATTTAGTAAAACGTAACGAACTCTCTTATGCTATCGTAGCTGATGCATTTGGTTTGAAACGCTATACACCTGACGTTGAAGAAGCTATCGACATCTCCATTACGTACGAAGGTTACATCAAAAAACAAATGGACCAAGTCGATAAGGTTCGCAAACTAGAAGAAAAAATTCTTCCAAAAGAATGGGATTACACACAAATTAAGGGGATTTCCCTTGAAGCTCAACAAAAGCTCAATAAAATTCGCCCTCACTCCATCGGCCAAGCAAGCCGGATCTCTGGCGTATCCCCTGCGGACGTATCTGTTCTATTGATCCAACTAGAACAATACAATCGAAGCAAATAAAACATGTAATTGCATATAAAAAAGCTAGCTAATCTGATTAGCTAGCTTTTTGTGTTATAAGGCTTCCCGTTC
>NZ_CAKPTN010000124.1 GCF_934190855.1 uncultured Veillonella sp.
CTTGTTGGGTACGCTTCTGCCATTAAGGCACCGTAGCCACCCATCATACCATTTACAGAGGCACCTAGAATAGCACCAGCAAATAGCATAGCTGTTGGATCAGATAGTTGGGAGTAAATCAAAATAGATGCTACGGCACATACTTGGAACAGAATAAATGTAGGTTTACGGCCAAGTTTATCCGCCAAACGACCGAATAGCCAAATACCAACCATCATGCCGCATACTGTAACAGCAGTCCATAAACCAGATTTAGTAAGGGAGAAACCTAATTGTTTACTCAAGAAGTTAGGTAGCCAGATCATAATACCGTAGTAACCAAAGTTCTGAACAGATGTTAAGATGGCCACACCAATAGATGTTTTCGTAGTGGCTACGTCTTTCACAAGTAATTTAAAGGATTCCGTATGGGAATGTTCATTTACTTCTTTGCTTTGTACAAAGATTTCTGGTTCATGTAGTTTCGCACGGAAGAACCACGCCACGAAGGCTGGAATAATACCAACCATGAACATGCCGCGCCATCCGATGTGAGGAATCAATAACGGTGTTAATAGTGCAGCGGCCAATACGCCTAATTGCCAGCCAAGAGCAACATAGCTCGTCGCTTTTGCACGGTGTTTAGCAGGCCACGCTTCAGCAGCTAAAGCCATACCAATACCAAATTCACCACCTAAACCAATACCAGCGATTGTACGGTAAATAAGTAGGTCCCAATAGCCTTGTGCAAAGGCACAGAGTCCAGTAAATACGGCAAATAGTACGATAGTCCAAGTCAATACACGAACGCGACCAAACTTATCTGACAAGGTACCAAAGATAAAACCACCGATTACGGCCCCTACTAAGGTCCACGTCACAAGAGAACCAGCTTGACCTGTAGTCAAACCTAAATCGCCTGAAATCAAGGTTAGCATAAAACCTAGAATCAAGAGATCAAAACCATCCATGGCATAGCCCACAGAAGAACCAATAACAGCTTTCCAACCGTATGAATTTACATCTTTCATAGTTATTTTCCTTTCGCTACTCACAGGTAACAATTAAAGAGAAAGCCCCCATTACACTAATAGTCAACTCATAGACTTAAGTCTAACGAAAGGCTTTAGTATATGGGGGCTCTTTTAGTCTGTAAATATATTATATACTATTTTATTAGTTGCGTTCTTTAATTTCCGCTTTAATAGCGTTGAAGAATTCTTCAAATGGTACGGAACCTAATTCGTCACCACCGTGTTTACGAACGTTAACTGTACCTTCTTCAACCTCTTTATCACCTACAACAAGCATATATGGAACTTTTGCCATTTGTGCTTGGCGGATTTTGTAGCCGATTTTTTCGCTACGATCATCCACTTCTACACGTACATAGTCGCGGTGCATTTGTTTTGCCAATTCTTTAGCATATTCAACATGTTTTTCAGAAATAGGCAAGATTTTAACTTGTACAGGAGCCATCCAAGTTGGGAATGCGCCTGCATAGTGTTCAGTTAAGATACCGATGAAACGTTCCATAGAACCGAAGCATGCACGGTGAATCATGATAGGACGATGTTTTTGACCATCTTCGCCAACGTAGTCGATTTGGAAGCGTTCAGGCAAGTTCATATCCAATTGGATAGTACCACATTGCCATGTACGGCCCAAGGAGTCTTCAATATGGTAGTCAAGTTTAGGACCATAGAATGCGCCATCGCCAGGGTTGATTACGTAAGGAATGCCTTTTGCTTCAATAGCATTGCGCAATGCTTCTGTAGCTGCTTCCCAAATTGCATCATCACCCATTGCGTTGTCTGGTTTAGTAGACAATTCAACATGATATTTCAAACCGAATTGGCTGTAAATACGGTCAAACAATTCGATAACTTTCATCAATTCAGATTGCATTTGAGATGGCAACATGAATACGTGAGCATCGTCTTGTGTGAAAGCACGTACGCGGAACAAGCCATGCAATGCACCGGATAATTCATGGCGGTGAACTAAACCAAGTTCAGCGTAACGCAATGGGAAGTCACGGTAGGAGTGCATTTCGTTTTGGTACACCAAGATACCGCCTGGGCAGTTCATTGGTTTAATTGCATATTCTTCTTCGTCGATGATTGTAGTATACATGTTTTCACGGTAATGGAACCAGTGACCAGATGTTTCCCACAATTGTTTGTTCAAAATGATTGGAGTGCGAATTTCTTCGTATTCAAATTCATGGTGAACTTCACGCCAGAAGTTTTCTAATTCGTTGCGAAGGGCCATACCTTTTGGTAAGAAGAATGGGAAGCCAGGACCTTCCTCTTTAATAACGAACAAGCCAAGTTCTTTACCAAGTTTACGGTGGTCTCGTTTAGCCGCTTCTTCAAGCATGTGAAGGTATGCATCAAGTTCTTCTTTTTTCTCAAATGCTGTACCGTAAATACGTTGCAACATTTTATTTTTTTCATCGCCGCGCCAGTATGCACCTGCGATACTTTGTAATTTGAAAGCTTTCACCTTACCAGTGGATGCCGCGTGAGGACCTGCACAAAGATCGATGAAGTCACCTTGAGAGTAGCAAGAGATAACTGCATCTTCAGGAAGGTCTTGAATCAATTCTACCTTGTAGTCTTCGTTTTTAGATTTGAAGAACTCAATAGCTTCTTGACGAGACATTACAGATTTAGTAATAGGCAAGTTTTCTTTTACAATACGGCTCATTTCCTTTTCGATTTTGCCCAAATCTTCAGGAGTTAAGTTTTGCTCCAAGTCGATATCGTAGTAGAAACCTTTGTCGATAGCAGGACCGATAGCCAATTTAGCTTCAGGCCATAAACGTTTAACTGCTTGAGCCAAGATATGAGAAGCTGTGTGGCGCAAAGTATGTTTACCACCATCGTCTTCAAATGTTAAGAAAGCTACTTCAGAGCCATCCACGAGCTCTTCGCGAAGGTCTGTTAATTCGCCATTTACGTTTGCAGCTAGAACTTTTTTAGCCAAGCTGTTAGATAGTTGTTTTACTGCTTCCCCAAGAGTAGTGCCAGCAGCGTATTCCTTTGCACTACCATCAGGTAAAATGATTTTTACATCTGCCATTTTTCTTTCCTCCAATTTATAAACTAGGATAGTTGGATTTTGATAATAAAAAAAGACCCTCTATCCCTACAAACAAGGGACGAAGATCATTCGCGGTTCCACCCTAGTTAACTACCTATACGAGTATATATGTATAGTAATTCACTTCATTAAGCCCGATAACGGTGGCGGCCGTATTTGCCTACTTAGGTTCGACAAATCAGTTTAAAGGGGGTAACTCTGATATATGTGTAAGGCATTTCCAGCATCAGCCTCTCTCTGGTACACAGGGATATGAGAATCATGTCCTTTGCATCACTTTTACTAGAATATAGTATCATAGAGAATCAAAAAATTCAATACGGTTCAATGGTAAATTTCATAATTTCTATAAAATTAAAACATCGTTCTTACGTCTAAATAATATTATTACGTTATATAACTAAGACAAAAACGACTCAAATAAATCGAGCCGTTTTGTAAGTTCTATTAACCTTTGAAGATTTTGTTAAATCTATTAGCGTTTGAAGTTCGTAGACAACATAGCGCCAATTACTTTTTCCAATTTGCTATTGGAAAGGTCTGGACCTTTATAGAGTGTTAAGAGCACATCATTAGAGTTATCTTGTTTAGAAACCATCATAACACCACTACCACGAGCACCATTATCATCATAATCTTTCGCTACAATAACGAGGTTCAAGTAATGGTCTTTCATGTATGTGTACACTTTGCTAGTACGTGCAGAGGAGCCAATCATTTTCGCCATGCTCATACCACGGTTAAATACGATTGTATTCGCATTATGTGGATTTGCCGCTAATTGTTGTTTCTCCTCTTCATTTAAAGGCATAAGGTTTACCATGAGGGAGTCGCCCATTTTGCCACGGAACATAGCTGGCATTGTTTCACGTACGTCTTCTGGAATACCAGTGTCAGCAGTCAATTTCAATTCCTTAGGCACAGTCATGTATAGAACGCCCTTGCTATTGCGGCCTACCTCTGTTGTACTGAGGTCTACAGCGCTAAGCATAATGGAATCTTTAATGGTTGCCACTTGGTTTGCCAATGGCTTTTCAGGAACGCCACGGCTCGCCAATTGTACGTCACCAGATTTAGTTTTTTTCAACGTTTCTACGTTCCAGTTAGCACCTTTTTTATCGGCGTCACTAGCTTCTGTGAAAGCATTGGCCCCATCTTTTGTACCTACGTAAACGTAAGTTTGGGCTGGAATAATTGTATCTGGAGCACCAGATTTATTGAATGCTGCACCGTATACAACATTAGGAATCACAGTGGAACCAATTTGTAGATTATTGCTAGTTTGGCTTTCCACATCAAAATTGATATTGCCTGTGAAAGTCATATCAGGGCCGTGATTGATAATAACTACATCCCCTGCTTGAGGAATGATGACAGGACCTACAGGGCCCGCCATAGCCACACCTGCCATAGATACGCCAAGACAAGCTGTTAATAATGCACGTTTCAAAATAGATTGTTTCATAGATATACTCTCATTTCTCTACTATTTTTATACATCTTCGATAGTCACATAATCAGATAAACTAGTTAATACTTCAAGCGCCAAAGGCCTTGTAGATGGTGTGCAGCGCAACATGCACCTCCCACTCGTATCTACAGAGGTCATAACACCTAAGTATTCATAGCCTTCAATGATGCGATTGATGAAATTCGTATGTGTAGGATCTATATGAAAATACACATACGCTTCCTCTCCAGAGGTTGCTATGTCTGGTACATCTGGAAATGCAC
>NZ_CAKPTN010000125.1 GCF_934190855.1 uncultured Veillonella sp.
GGTGTTACCTTTTCATAAGAAATTTCCGTTGCTTCATTGAAAGGTTTAAGCAAGGCATCCCAATCAGCGTTTTCATCGGTAACAGGGCCTGTCACTTCATAAATAGCATAGTTACAGATAGCCATCATTTTTTTCACCTTTTCAGGCATTTCTTTGCCACCTAGCACTTCAAGACCTGGAGGTGCTACTCGGTTTAAACGCTCCATAATAGACTCTAAAGAGTCTTCTTCCAGTATATCCATATCGATATATTCAGCCGCTGCCGTTACGCCTAATGCAAGCGCAGAGGAGAAGCTAATTTTCATATGTGGATTAAAGCCTTCAGAGTAAGCCATTTTAATTTCTGCGCGACGAATCATACGCTCTACAGCTTGTGCATAATCAAGGTGCGACAAGAATCTCAATTCTTCGCCTTTATTTAAGGCCAAACGTAACTTTTTCAACTCTGCCACCCTCCTTATAGTCAATAATAGCTGTATCAAGCTCTGGACATACATTACACCCCTTACAAGGAGCTCGACGGCAATCACCTGTAAGATTTGCTTCTACTGCTTGTTCCCACTCCCGTTTTAAGAATGCTTTACTTACAGTGCAATCTAAATGATCCCAAGGTAATGGCTCGTCAAAATCACGTGTACGGCGCGCATAATAGGCTGGATCCAAACCACAATCAGCGAAGGCTTTCAACCAAGTTTCATAGTTAAAGAACTCAGTCCAGCCATCAAATTTACAACCTGCTTCCCACGCTTTTACGAGAACCTTAGATAATCTACGGTCCCCACGAGCAAAGGCAGCCTCCATGTAACCAGTATAGCCATCATGGTAGTGATAAGAGATATTGCGGTTATTGATGAGAGACTTCAAGTAACGTTGTTTACGATGAATTTCCTCTACATCTTGTTGACCATACCATTGGTATGGAGAATGTGTTTTTGGTACAAAGAAGGATACGCTCACTGTTACAGAACCATTGCGTTTGCCTGTAATATCACGATGCAAATCAAGCACCTTATAGGCCAAATTAGCAATACCTGCTAGGTCCTCATCAGTTTCTGTAGGAAGGCCCATCATGAAGTACAGCTTAACTGTATTCCACCCAGATTTGAAAGCATTGGTACACGCCGCTAATAAGTCTTCTTCGCTAACACCTTTGTTGATAACATCACGCATGCGCTGTGTACCAGCTTCAGGAGCAAAGGTAAGACCACTCTTACGCACTTGTTGTACCTTTTTCGCAATATCGATGGAGAAGCTATCGATACGCAAGGACGGCAAGCTTACGCTCACCTGTTTATCTTTGAATTCTTCCATGAGCATATCTACTAGCTCAGGCAACTTAGAATAGTCCGCAGAGCTTAAGCTCATCAAGGAGATTTCGTTATAACCAGTATTGGCGATAGTATCCTTAGCGATTTGAAGCAAACGCTCTGGCGTCTTCTCACGAACAGGACGGTATAACATACCTGCCTGACAGAAACGACAGCCTCGTGTACAACCGCGGAACAATTCGAGTACGGCACGGTCATGGACGATATCCAAGAATGGTACTACAGGTTTTGTGGGATAGAACAAATTCTCTACATCTTCAACGATGCGTTTTGCTACAGCCGCCGGCACCTCTTCAAAGCGAGGTGTAATAGATTTAAAATCACCTTGCTCTGTGTATTCTACATCGTATAGAGCTGGACAATAGGTACCTGGAATTTGAGCTACTTTACGCAAGAAGCCTTCCTTACCTCCTGGGAATCCTTTTGCTTTTTCAGCCTTGTAGAGGTCAACAAATTCGTCGCCCCACTCTTCAGATTCACCAAGGGATACAATATCAAAGAAATCTGCAATAGGCTCTACATTAAATGCACATGGTCCACCACAAACGAGTAATGGGAAATCCATGTCGCGGTCCTTAGCGTACATTGGAATGCCTGCTAAGTCGAGCATATTTAGAATATTTGTAAAGCTCATTTCGTATTGAAGTGTAAAGGCTAACACATCAAAGTCTTTAATAGGCGTACGCGTTTCCAAGGAGAATAGAGGAATATTGCGCTTGCGCATTTCCTCTTCCATGTCGTGCCACGGTGCAAATACGCGCTCTGCCGCCGCATCTTCACGACGGTTGATTAAACCATATAAGATTTTGATGCCCAAGTGACTCATTGCCACTTCGTACACATCGGGAAAAGCTAATGCCATCGTTACATCAACAGTACTGTGATCTTTTACAATACTGTTATATTCGCCCCCTGTATAACGAGCGGGCTTTTGGACATGTTGTAACCATGACGTATCTAATTGAACCATACATCCTCCGTCTTTTTGAAAGACTTCTTTCACAATCAATCCTATAAAAGGATATTAAAATATATATTTTGTGCGCTGCATAGCGATATTTAATAAAATACCGATACTCAGCATATTAGTCGTTAATGCACTAACACCATAACTAAGGAATGGCAATGGAATACCTGTTACAGGCATGATACCGATGGTCATACCTACATTTACGAGCACCTCAAAAGCAAACATCGTGCCTATACCCGTAGCCAATAACATACCAAAGTTATCATTGCACGTATATGCTACTTGAATGCTGCGATAAATCAACATAAACAATAACAACAATACTACAATACATCCAACAAAACCAAATTCTTCACCGATTACGGAGAAGATAAAGTCCGTATGATTTTCTGGTAAGAAGTTCAACTGACTTTGGGTGCCGTTAAAGATACCTTTACCAAAAATCATACCTGAACCGATGGCAATCTTAGATTGGATAATATGATAACCAGAGCCAAAAGGATCGATATCTGGGTTTAAGAATACGAGAATCCGTTGTTTTTGGTATTCTTTCAGTACAAACCAGCCTAATGGCATCAAAAGGAAGGCCGTACCTGCAATAATTTTGATTAACCGCGTTTTAATACCCGAAATAAAGAGCATCCCCACAAAGATAGCAATATACACGAGGGACGTTCCCAAATCAGGCTGTAAGAATACGAGCGCTATAGGAATGCCTACATATAGTACTGGCAAGAGTAGTGATTTAAAGGTATCTAACTTGCCAATGCGAGGCTCTAGCATTTTCGCCATACAGATGATCATCAATAATTTAGAAAACTCTGATGGCTGAATCGTAATAGGCCCCAATTGAATCCAACGTTGTGCCCCGAGTGCAGAGGTACCAACTGCCATAACTGCAATCAACATGAGCAAGGTAATGGCATAAATCATATTCCCCCACCCTTTAAGGCGATGGTAATCCATAAATTGCATGCCTATAACAACGGCTACATTGGCTAAGAAAAATACTAGCTGTTTTACTACTAAACTACCAAAACCAATAGCCTCTTGATTCACATGAGTAGCACTACCAATGGCAGTAAGGCCAATTCCAACGAGTAATAGAGTGCATATGATGATAGTCCAATCACTATCTGTCCATATTTTCTGCCACATCATATCACCTAATTCAACTTGCGGCGGCGCCACAAGCTTTGCTTACCTTGTACCAGCAATCGTTGCGTAGTCCAACCACCACGATTGATGTAATGAACATTGCTAGAATCGTCAAAGATTGATTCACCTGCTGTAGCAAGACTAGGTGTACTCGCTTGCTCCTTAGTCGCTTTTTTCTTAGCTACATAAGTATCAAACTGCTTTTGTACATCGTAATCTTCCCAACAATCGCCAGTCATAACATAATCCACAAGAGGTGCTAACACAACTTTAAGTTCCTTAGATACAAGCTCTAACAGATGACCATCTTGCGTATAGGTTAATACATCCTCATCATAAGGAATCATAGCCCCTATATATTCAGCGCGAAGAACTTCTAACATATCATATAGATTGATGTCCTCCCCTTCCATAGGCACTGCATTAAATGCTATAGCATAGTCGCGAATGTTATGTTCCTGACATACTTGAATCATACGAGCCCCATTGCGCAAGGACACCCACAAAGGATGTGTTACAACGATACAGCGACTTACTAAGTCTAAAATAGACTCAATACCCTTGCCGATACCGGCCGGAGCATCAATCAAAATATAATCATATGCATCGCAGAGTCGACGCACTAACTTTTTGTACTTTTTACGGCCTATATCTTCCCAACGAGCACTTTGACTAGCTGGTAAAAAATCTAGGTTATCTGCGATTGATACGATCGCAGCATCTGTATACTCTTTATCTTCGCTCGCATCAAGTGCATCATAGATAATTTCATCTGCCACACCTAACACAAGGTCTAAGTCGCGCAATCCAAAGTCTCCATCACAGAGCAATACGCGATGCCCTGCTTGGCTTAAGGCTGCACCTAGACAAGCGGTAATCGTAGTTTTACCTACGCCACCCTTACCAGATACAACACCGATGATTTCGCCCATACTAATCCTTTCTTGGTTGCCCACTCGTTACCGTATTCTGAGGCTTTTGTCCATTAGTCGTGTTTGCCCCAGTAGCGGTTTCTTTATTACTTTTACTATTTGTATCATTAGATTTCTTATTCACTGGTACATTAAAGTACGCAGCCAATACATCACGTACGATAGGACCTGCAGAACCGGCACCAAAGCCACCTTGCTCTACAAGTGCGACTACAACGATACGAGGTTTATCATACGGTGCATAGGCCACGAACCAGCCGTGATCTCGACCGTGAGCATTCTCTGAAGTACCTGTTTTACCGGCTACAGCAATGGAGAAGCCTTTAAATAATTCCCCTGCTGTACCGCCTTCATTAGTAACATCTCGCAAGCCGTCC
>NZ_CAKPTN010000126.1 GCF_934190855.1 uncultured Veillonella sp.
CACCATATCAACACCTTGGAATACACCCGTAATACAAGCCGCTACCGTGCCTTCATCCCGTTCTTCTGGAGGCAAACCGCCCAACATAGAACCGATAAAACGCTTACGGCTAGGAGCAAGTAAAATAGGATATTCATAAGCCGTTAACTCACCTAAACGTTGCATAACTTCAATACTTTGTTCTTCTGTTTTACCAAATAATCCAATGCCTGGATCAAGCCAAATTTGTTGAGGTGTAATCCCCACTTTCAATGCTTTATCCACGGCATAGAAGAAGTATGCTTTCATATCTTCAATGATATCACCGTAGTTTGTGTCATTGCTATTGTGCATAATGATTACTGGCACCTTATATTTTGCTGCTACCGCTGCCATATCAGGGTCATAGTGTAAGCCCCATATATCGTTCAAAATATGGGCCCCTTTAGAAAAAGCATAGTCTGCAGTTTTAGCATGGTATGTATCGATAGATACAGGAACTGTAGATGCATTAAGTACAGGATCTATCAATTGAGATAAGCGTTCAATTTCTTCTTCTGCTGTCAATGGTGTACAGCCTGGACCCGTAGATTCTACACCTAAATCAATTATATCAGCACCATCTTCAATCATTTGTGTTACATGCGCTGCTGCTGCCTCTGGGGTGTTGAATTTACCACCATCAGAGAAAGAGTCAGGCGTACCATTGAGTATCCCCATGATAAGGGTACGATCGCACAAAGATAAACTTTTGCCATCATTCCATGTATAATTTCTACGTTTAAACATTTGCCTGTCCTCCACCTAACATTGCTAACGCTTCATCACGTAACGTACCTGTCTCTGCTAGCACGCCACGGCTTTCTAATGTAATCACCTTTGAGTCTTGCTGCATAGTTCCTTTGATAAGCATACATAACTGTGTTGATGTAATGCGCACAAATACACCATGAGCAGATAAATCATTCATAATGGCATCTGCTAATTCCGACGCCAACCGCTCTTGTAGTTGCGGCCTCCGGCTAAGGATATTAACAATCTCTTGAAACTTGCTAAGACCTGCCACACAGCCATCCTTCGGTTGATACACAATATCAACGGTTCCAAAGAATGGCAACAAGTGGTGCTCACACATGGAATAAAATGGAATCCCTGTAACTGCTACAAGCCCCTTGTAATCAGTACTAAAGGTTTCACCCCATGCAGATTTTGTATCTAGGCCTACGCCACTAAATAATTCACTATATAATTCTGTTACACGACTTGGTGTTTTCTCTAGCTCTGGTGCCTCTGTATCAACAGATAAAGCTTCTAAGAATTGCTTTATCCCGTCCTTTGCACGTTGATTCATCGGTCCTCCTAAACGATCTTTGTCGTCCAATCTTCAATATTCCAAATATCCGTAACCCAATCTTTATAAAATTCAGGTTCATGACTTACTAAAACGATAGTTCCTTTGAACTCACGCAAAGCACGACTCAATTCTTCTTTTGCATAAATGTCCAAGTGATTCGTTGGTTCGTCTAATACGAGTACATTGTACTTATTTTGCATCAATTTACATAAGCGAACCTTTGCATTTTCACCACCAGATAACACGCGCATTTGTGATGTAATATGCTCGTTAGTAAGGCCACAACGAGCAAGCGCTGCACGCACCTCTGCATTAGTCATTGCCGGATATTCGTTCCAAATATAGTCTAGTGCAGTTTCAGAATTGGATGGTGTATCCTCTTGAGCGAAATAGCCTATTTGTAGGAATTCACCTTTTACCAACTCACCACTTACAGGCTTTAATAAACCTAAAATTGTTTTCAACAATGTTGTTTTACCTAGACCATTAACGCCACGAATAGCGATTTTTTTATTTCTTTCAATTTGAAAGTCTACTGGTCGAGTCAACGGTTCATCATAGCCTAATTCTAAACCAAAGGCCTCTACAATAAAACGACTTGGCGTACGGCCTTCTTTAAAACCAAAACTTGGTTTAATGTACTCTTTTGGCTTTTCCAAAATTTCCATTTTCTCTAACCGTTTAGCTCGAGAATTTGCCATACCACGCGTTGCTACACGAGCCTTATTGCGTTGGATAAAGTCTTCCATGCGCTCAATTTCTTGTTGTTGACGCTCATAAGCCTTAGCTGCTTGCGCTTTTTTCACTTCATAAGCCGCTTGGAACTGATGATAGTCTCCAGTATAACGCGTTAAAACTGCTTGCTCAATATGATAAATCACGTTGACTACGGAATTTAAAAACTCCATATCATGAGAAATCAAGATGAACGCATTTTCGTAGTTTTGTAAATAGTTTTGCAACCATTGGATATGCTCTACATCAAGATAATTTGTCGGTTCGTCCAAAAGCAAAATCGTTGGTTTTTCTAGTAAAAGTTTTGTAAGTAAAACCTTTGTACGCTGGCCACCGCTGAGCTCCGTAACATCTCGGTCAAGCCCAATATCCATAAGGCCCAAACCTGCAGCTGTACGCTCAATAACCGCATCAATTTCATAGAAGCCACGCTGCTCTAGAATTTCTTGCCACTCCCCTACTTGCTCGAGAAGCTTATTCATTTCATCTTCAGACACATCACCCATGCGATTGTACGCATCGTTAATGTTTTGCTCCATTACAAACAAATCATCAAAAGCTCGTTGCAATACGTCGCGAATGGTCATGGCCTTTTCGAGGACCGCATGTTGATCCAAATAACCTACAGTTACTTGGTTGGACCATTCAATTTTACCTTCATCAGGAGGTATTTTGCCTGTAATGATATTTAGGAATGTAGACTTGCCTTCACCATTAGCACCAATTAACCCTACATGTTCACCTTTCAACAAGCGGAATGATGCATCATCTAAAATTTGTCGCGCTCCAAAACCATGGGTTACATTTGAAACGGTTAAAACACTCATATCTATCTCCACCGGAATAAAAGCCGTCTTGTTGAAGACGGCTTGTTTCATACTTACTTAAATATTATATCTATTGTACCTTTTTGACCTCTATATGTCAAAAATTGAACATCACTTACCCACTGCATAGCGCAAGGCTACCACAGCCATAATCTTAGCGCCCTTAATCGCTTGCTCCAATCCATAGTCGGAACCTGCTGCACAAGTGAACTCTGGTGTATGAGCCTCTAAACCTAACCCAATCTGCAAAGTAGGCTGTGCTGTTGGTACTTCATAAGATACATTTCCTACATCTGTACTACCATCAGCCTCATCATCAGGCAATATACGGGGCGTTTCACCAAATTCAGTCATCACATCGTTAAATAGATCTAATAGTTGTTTATCTTGACGCATATCCTTAAAGAGAGGCTCATAATGATGCATCTCAACACGGGCGCCATAAGATGCTGCAATTTCTTGAGCAGCCTCTTTGATAGCCGGCAAAATAATACCTTCTAAATCGTCCACCGTACTACCGCGAACAGTCATGCGAATCGTCGCCTTAGGAGTTACTACATTTGGTGCTGTACCAGCTTCGGTAAAAATGGCCCCTACAATAGCCCCTTTAGGGAATGTTTTCTTTAACTCTTTTATTTTTTGATATAAATCTACAGCACAGTCTAAGGCATTAATACCAGAGTCAGTTAATGATGCTATATGACAAGACCGTCCATGGAAGGTAATCTCTAGTGGATGCGTCGCTAATGATGTGCCCCCTACCTCATTTTCACCGCCTGGATGAATAATTAGTGCCGCCTCATAGCCCTTAAATAAACCAGCCTCAGCCATGTATACTTTACCACCAATAGTTTCCTCCGCAGGACAACCAAAGAAGGTCGTTCCCCACGTTTCCGGTGCACTTTGACTGAAGGCAATAGCCGCCCCTAAACTCATCATGGCAATGAGATTATGGCCGCAACCATGACCGAGTTCAGGTAACGCATCATACTCTCCTAAGAATGCTATTTTATGTCTCGCATCATGGTTATGGTCACCACGTAGTGCCGTTTGTAACTCAGGATAATCTGTTAATCCTACTTGAGATGTAAAATTATGTGTTTCTAAGAATTGGTAAATTATCTTAACTGCTTTATGCTCGTTTAATCCCAATTCTGGGTTATCGTGTAAATATAAGGAGACTTTGCGCAATTCCTCAGCCATACTATCTATGATGACACAGGCACGAGCCTCTCGTTCTTGTAATGTCATAACTCCCCCAATAATTATTTCGTATACGGATGAACGATGATAGTATTAGAAATATATCTAAAGCTAATCGTTGCTCCTAATGGCAAGGTTTGATGCGGTGAACCATGGCCTGTTGGCGCATAGCACACAAAAGGTTCTGGTAATTCAGAATCTCGATTTTCCTCCATATACCGCAACGCTTCATAGCCTAAATCATAATCCCGTTCATCTTCGTCACCTTCGCAATCTGTAAAAGTACCGATGACTAAGCCTTTAATGCGACTCAATAAACCGCTGAGACGAAATTGTTGTAACATGCGATCGAGCTTATAAGGAGCCTCGCCTACATCTTCAATGAATAGTAGAGTGTCCTCCCAAGAGTCATCCTCTAAAAAATATGGTGTTCCTGATAGCATAGATAACATTGTCATATTGCCACCTCGTAAAATTCCGTCACCCAGCTCAGTGCCAATGGCGCCACGAGGTGGTTCAGGTAATGGTTCTATGACTTGCAATTTACCTTCTAAGGTATTAAATAAGGCATCAATATCGACCTGACGTTCAGCCTTAAAATCTACGCCCATCGGCCCATGATACGTAATAAGC
>NZ_CAKPTN010000127.1 GCF_934190855.1 uncultured Veillonella sp.
GAAACCATACTGCGTAACAGTAAAGCGAGAAACCTTAGATGAAGAAGAAGGGGAGGCCGTAGTTGGTTATTATGTAACGGGTGAAATCTTGATGTGCGTTATTCTCGATCCCTTTGAAGTACCTGTTATGAAGGTTGCTCTTGATAAAGGCACTCTTAAAGACTATATTCTTGCAGCAAATGATTTGACAGAAGATATGCTGGCATCTTTAGAAAAATAGTTGGATTTCTTGTCTTTATTGTGTTTTACACATAATAAAAATGTAAAATACTTTACTCTGCTACATTGATGTAGTGGATAAATTTGTTTATAATAGAAGTATTATAGTCATTGCAGATAGGAAGGAAATCCCCATGAACTTGAAAAAAGGTATTGCCCTAGCGCTCACGGCGGCAGCTTTATTAGCTTTTACAGGCTGTGGCTCAAATGGAACTACATCAAATGGTGAATACAAAGTTGGCGTAGTACAACTCGTTGAACATCCTGCACTAGATGCGGCAAATAAAGGTTTTGTTGATGCTCTTAAAGAAAAGGGCTTAGCTGAAAAAATTTCTTTCGACCAACAAAACGCGCAAGCTGATCAATCTAACTTGAATAGTATTGCTCAGAGATTTGTATCTGATCGTAAAAACTTGATTTTAGCAATTGCTACTCCAGCAGCGCAATCTATGGCGAATGCAACTCATGATATTCCAATCATGGGTACTGCTATTACAGATTACGAAGCAGCTAAACTTGTTAAATCTAATCAAAAACCTGGTGGTAATGTGTCTGGTACATCCGACATGAACCCAGTAGAGCAACAAGTTGACTTAATTTTACAAGTACTACCGAATGCAAAAACAATCGGTACTATTTATAGCTCTAGCGAAGTAAACTCTCAAATTCAAGTAGAGAAGATGAAAGCTTACGCGGCTACAAAAGGTATTAAAGTTGAAGAGGTTACGGTTTCCAACGTAAACGATATTCAACAAGCGGCTCAAAACCTCGTATCTCAGCGTGTAGATGCCATTTATGTACCGACAGATAATGTTGTAGCTTCTGCTATGAGCAATCTTGTAGCTATTACCGACCCAGCAAAAATTCCTGTATTTGGCGGTGAAGACAACCACGTAAAAGGTGGTGCACTCATGTCCTTGTCTGTAGATTACTACAAACTTGGCTACCAAACAGGTTTGATGGCAGCAAAAATCTTGACTGGCGAAGCTAAAGTTGAAGATATGCCTATCGAAATGCAAAAAGAATTTAAATTAGTTGTGGGTAAAGATAAATTAGAAAAATTGGGCATCACCTTACCAGAGGATTTGATGAACAAAGCATCTATGATTTAACACATAACTGGTAAGGAGTTACATATGAATTGGAAAAAAAGTATTGCAGTGGCACTTAGTGCCGTCACTATTATGGCAATGGTAGCAGGTTGTGGTTCTAATACGGCAACTAATGACCAAAAGAAAATTGGCGTTATTCAATTAGTAGAACATCCATCTCTTGATGCTGCTAATAAGGGCTTTGTTGATGGTCTTGCATCTAAAGGCTATAAAGATGGTCAAAATATTAAGCTAGATCAACAAAATGCTCAAGCTGACCAATCTAACTTGAACAGTATTGCCCAACGCTTCGTATCTGATAAAAAAGATTTAGTATTAGCTATTGCTACTCCAGCAGCGCAATCTATGGCGAATGCAACTCATGATATTCCAATCATGGGTACTGCTATTACAGATTACGTAACAGCTAAACTCGTTCAATCCAATGAACGTCCTGGTGGTAACGTATCTGGTACGTCTGATATGACACCTGTTGAAAAAGAGGTTGATCTTATCATTGCATTAGTACCAAATGTAAAACGTATTGGTGCTATTTACACATCTTCTGAAATCAACTCCCAATTACAAGTTGAAAAAATGAAAGCGTACGCAGCTACTAAAGGTATCACTGTTGTAGAAGCAACTGTTTCCAACGTTAATGATATCCAACAAGCCGCTACAAATCTTGTGAACCAAGATGTACAAGCTATCTATACACCAACAGATAATGTATTAGCATCTGCTATGGCTAACTTAGCACAAATCACTGATGCTGCTAAAATTCCAGTATTTGCTGCCGATGAAGGTATGACAATGACTGGTGGTGTAGCAACATATTCTGTTGATTACTATCAATTGGGTTACCAAACTGGATTAATGGCTGCTAAAGTTCTTAGTGGCGAAGCAAAAATTGCAGACTTAGCGATTGAAACACAAAAAGAGATTAAGTTAACTGTTAACGAAGAACGGGCTAAAAAATTAGGTATTACAATCCCAGACGCACTTCGTAAAGATATGAAACAATAGAGGAGATTTTGATGTTAGATTTAGTGGTAGGCACCATAACCACAGGCCTTTTATGGTCCTTGTTAGCGGTCGGTGTATTCATTACCTTCCGTGTACTAGATGTGGCTGACTTAACCGTGGAGGGTACGTTCCCAATGGGGGCGGCCATTTCCGCTATTTTAATTACAAGTGGCATGAATCCAATCCTTTCCATTTTACTTGCCGGTGTGGGCGGTATGGTGGCAGGTGCTGTAACAGGCTGGATTCACACAAAACTAAAGATTCCTGCATTATTGGCTGGTATTTTGACAATGATTGCTTTGTACTCTGTGAACCTTCACATTATGGGCAAAGCTAACGTATCCTTGCTACGCATGGACACAATTTATTCTATCCTTGGCGGCTTATTCCACACACCTAATATGTGGTCTGCTGCTATCGTAGGCGTATTAGTAGCTGTTGTAGTATGCTTGTTCTTGTTCTGGTTCTTTGGTACAGAAATTGGTACAGCATTGCGTGCAACAGGTGTTAACCCTCAAATGATTCGCGCTCAAGGTGTAAATACTGACAACATGATCGTTTTAGGTCTTTTGATTTCCAATGGTTTTGTTGGTATGTCTGGCGCTCTTATTGGTCAATTCCAAGGCTTTGCAGACGTAGGTATGGGTATCGGTACCATCGTTATCGGCTTGGCGTCTGTAATCATCGGTGAAGTAGTATTCGGTACAAAATCTTTCGTACGTAGCCTTATCGCCGTAGTACTTGGTTCTATCGTATATCGTATCGTTATTGCTGCTGTACTCTACATGGGTATGCCGCCAAACGATTTAAAATTATTCACTGCCATTCTTGTGGCCATTGCGCTTTCCTTGCCTACATTGAAAGCAAAATGGTTGGCTCGCTAAGGAGGACACTATGTTAGAAGTAAAAAATATGGTAAAAACCTTCTTTAAGGGCACAATTAATGAAAAGACTGCATTACAAGGTATCGATCTTCGCTTAGAAGAAGGGGATTTCTGTACTGTAATCGGTGGTAATGGTGCTGGTAAAAGTACGTTACTAAACTCCATCGCTGGTGTATTTCCAGTAGATGAAGGGTCCATTACAATCAATGATATTGATGTAACAAAAATGCCTGAGTACAAACGTGCTAAATACATTGGCCGTGTATTCCAAGACCCTATGGTGGGGACTGCAGGCAATATGCAAATCGAGGAAAACTTGATTCTTGCTATGCGCCGTGGTAAAAGCTTAGGTCTTAAATGGGCTTTTAAAGATAGCGAACAAGCATTCTTCAAAGAACGCCTTGCCCTATTAGGTTTAGGTCTTGAAGATCGTTTGTCTGCTCGTATGGGTCTATTATCTGGTGGTCAACGCCAATCCATCACATTGTTGATGGCTACAATGCTTCGTCCAGAACTTTTATTATTGGATGAACATACGGCAGCTCTTGACCCTAAGACTGCAGAAAATGTTTTACAATTGACGGATAAACTCGTAGCAGAACACAACTTAACAACTCTTATGATTACTCATAATATGCGCGATGCATTGCGCTTTGGTAATCGCCTCATCATGATGGACTCCGGTCGTATCATCTATGATGTAAAAGGGGAAGAAAAGAAAAAATTAACAGTTGCTGACTTACTTCAAAAGTTCGAAGTAGCTGGAGAAAACGCATTAAGCGACCGCATGGTACTTGGTGCAAAATAATAGAAGAGGGCATAAGCCCTCTTTTGTTATTTTGCTGTAATTTTCCTTTACAAGATAAGGTAGATACTGTATACTAAATAAGGTCGTAAGACATATCGTAAGCGAAGTATTCGAATCTCCAACGGTTACTTAAGCTTATCGGGATTATTTATTTTTTAGGAGGTAACATTAATGTTAACTACAGAAGCTAAATTAGCAGTAATTAAAGAATACGCTACTCATGAAGGTGACACTGGTTCTCCAGAAGTACAAGTTGCGATTTTGACAAGCCGCATCCAATACTTAACAGATCACTTGAAAGAGCACAAAAAAGACCATCATTCCCGTCGTGGTTTGTTGAAATTGGTTGGTCAACGCCGTAACATGCTTGACTACCTTCGTCGTAAAGATATCGAACGTTACCGTTCCCTTATCGAACGTCTTGGTCTTCGTAAATAATAAAACTAGCCGTCCCTTTGGACGGCTTTTTTATTTTATTTCTCTATGTTATAATAACATTAGGCAAAGGGAAACGAATGCCGATAATCTATTGTGGAAACACGAAAAAAAGGACAGAGCGGCAACTCTGTCCTTTTTATTGTGCTAGTTGCTATTTATAGGGTTATAGGACAAAACGTGTTGGTTTTATAGGCGATAGAGCCAGTAAATTACTGGCTCTATCGCCTATAAAACCAACACGTTTTGTCC
>NZ_CAKPTN010000128.1 GCF_934190855.1 uncultured Veillonella sp.
GATCCATAATGTCACCTCAAAAAAGAAAATGTATATTAAGTATATAAATTCAATAAATATAAAAAATAGGCGGTAAGACAAAAGTCTTACCGCCTAAAGTTGGTGCCGGAGGTGGGACTTGAACCCACACGGTGTTACCCGCTTGATTTTGAGTCAAGTGCGTCTGCCATTCCGCCACTCCGGCGTCTCGGAACATTTGTTATTATACAGACATCCCTAAACAATGTCAACCTATTTTTTATATTTTCTCTAAAATATTTTTAACAGCTTCCATATCGGAATCACATTGTTGTTTCCACGTAAGTGCTACCCCTGTAATATATCCTTTACGAGCATATTCTACATCGGTAGGCACACTTTCAGCACCATAATCTAATTCACCGGCTAGCCAATAGTAATCTTGCCCTCTTGAGTTAATACGAGCATCTATAATATTACTATAAGTCTGCAAGCCTTGGCTCACCATTTTAAAATGATCCCAATCGCAAGTACCACGCAATGGAAAGTTTACATTAAGCAAACCACTAAATTGGCCTTTAACATAAATTTTCTCAATCAATTCATGAATAAAGGGATGCATTTCTTCTCCCCGTTCAGCAGAATAGCGCTCCACAGACAAAGCTAATCCTGGAATGCCGTAAAAACAACTTTCCATAGCTGCTGATACAGTACCAGAATACAATACATCTGAGCCTAAGTTAAAACCATGATTAATACCAGAAATTACAAGATCAGGCATATCATCGGTCAATAAATAACTAAGACCAAACTTCATACAATCAGACGGTGTTCCCGTTAGAGCATAAAGGCGAGGATTTTCATCCTCGCCATTGTACGCATCTAGTTTTAATGGAACCTCAGTCGTCAATGCATGGGATTTAGCACTTTGCTCATTCGCAGGTGCTACAACGGTAATTCGATAATATTGACTTAAGTACGATGCAAGATGGCGTAAACCATCTGCTAAAATACCATCATCATTACACATTAAAATATGCATAGTCACTCCTACAGATTCTATTTTTTATTCTTATTCATATTTCCCATACGCGTTAATTTTACATCATCTAAGCCTACGGCTCTCGTATGAACTGTATGAGACCATACTTTGTTATGACGACGGAACCAACCTAAAATATTTACTGGAATCCAAGAATATACAAATAATGGATATAGTAAATAGTAGAACCAAATCTTTGGTGGTACCTTAATTTTCAACAACACGATCAATGGGAATAAATATTGACCAACACCGATAATAGTCCACACAGACATTGGCAGGATTTGATACAAAATGTTTGTATAAATTGGAGTATACGCATTGATGTAAGACAACACCAAGTATACAGTAGTCAACAATAAGAAATAGGGTTGGCTCACTTGGAAAATACCATCCAAAATCATAATGTTTCCTGTTTTGATGCCTGTAGCAAACAATTTAGGAATATATCGACCGGCGCAGTCAAATTGGCCTTGAGCCCAACGTAAACGCTGTTTACAAGAGGCCTTCATTGTCGTTACCTTTTCATCGTATACGATGGCATCATGGCCCCAACATGTACGGATACCATGAGTTAATAACTTCATAGAGAATTCCATATCCTCAGTCAAGCTATTACAATCCCAACCGTACTCGCGAATGATGGATGTACGGATACACATACCTGTACCACCCAAAGCAGTAGACAAACCAATGCGATATTTTGCTAAATGCCACATATGATTTACCATCCAGAACGCGATGGAGAACGTACCTGCTACCCAAGAATCCGTTGGGTTTTTAGAGTTCAAGTAACCTTGAATGACAGACTCACCTTTTTCAAGGTGATCATTCATTTCTAACATAAATTGTGGATGTACTAAATTATCGGCATCAAAGATAAGAAAGGCATCGTATTTCCTTTCCATTTTCTCTACTCGATCAAACATCCACCCCATGGCATAACCTTTACCAACCTCTTGTTTGTTTTCGCGCACATGCACATTAGCACCAGCAGCACTAGCCACTTCTGCTGTCTTATCTGTACAGTTATCTGCTACTACAAAGATATCGTACAGCTCATCTGGATAATCTAAGCCACGTAAGTTCTTTACCAACTCACCAACTACAGCTTCCTCATTATGAGCACATACAACGATGGCAAAGGAATTTTTAGGGGTATAGTTTTTATGTACTCGCGACCGCCACATACCAACAACGGCGAGTATAAAATAATAAACCGTATAGATTACGATTATTACCTGCATAGGGATCAGTAGTAGATCCAGTAGGTAATTCATACTATTTTCCTCCACACACCTATTTACGCACTATATTTAAAGCCCCATTGATGAGCCCAAACATTACATAGCCTGCAAAAATCATAACAGCCCAAGTATGCCAATCATACACGAGACATGCAATCACAAAGATGGCTGTAAGCACATAAGAAAGCTTATTAATATAAATTTCGCTCTTACCTTTAAAGTCAGGGTATTTTACTTCACTAACCATGAGGATACCTACACCAATCATGCAAACTACCAATACAAATTGAGGCACCGGTACGCCACACAACACGTACGTTGCCGCCAAACAGCCTGCTGCTGGAATTGGTAAACCCTCAAAGTAACCATGAACTTCATCTGTTTTAATGTTAAAACGAGCAAGGCGGAATGCACCAAGTACTGCAAAAGCTATTAGTGGTACATAGGCTATCCAGCCTAAACCGTAGAGTTCTTTCATATAGAGCATGTAAGCCGGTGCTACACCAAAGCCCACTACATCAGATAAAGAATCTAGTTCACGCCCCATAGGACCAGCCACACCTAACGCTCTTGCTACACGACCATCTAAACCGTCCGCTACGAGAGATAATAATACGCAAATAGCAGCACAGAAAGTATTTCCTGTAGCAGATAAGGTGATACCTAACACACCAAAGGCTAAATTAGCACTAGTAAATAAATTTGGAATTATAGATTTATTCATGACGTAACCTCCCGATAACAGTGTCCCCACCTGTAATATGTTGACCTTTTTCCACGAATAACTCTACATCCTTATCCATATAGAGCTCAGTACAGGAACCAAACTTAATCATCCCGTACAATTGACCGCGTTCAAGCTCGCTATCTAGGTCTGTCCAAGATACGATACGTCTTGCTAAAAGGCCTGCAATTTGTGTTACCAAAACGGAGGTACGATCATTTTCAATACAAATAGTATGACGTTCATTTTCAAAACCTACATCATCTTTGAAAGCAGGCAAGAAGCTGCCCATCGTGTAGTGACGGTATGTAATTTTACCATCAATAGGCGCACGATTAGCGTGTACGTCAAAAACAGATAAGAAGATAGTCACCTTTTTACATTCTTTATGTAAGTAAATATCTTCATATACATCAGAAATATCCATGATTTTCCCGTCTGCAGGGGACAAAATCAATTCTGGATCTTGAGGGATTACACGTTTAGGATTTCTAAAGAAATTGACGAAAAATAATGCCAAAATAAATGAAATAATCGCAATTACATAATGTCCTAAAAATCCTAATACCACTGTAATAACGAGCATAGCCCCTATCAGTGGAAATCCTTCCTTAATAATTGGTCCTGTAGGCACGATTCAACACTCCCTATTTACTTCTAATAACGGTCCACATAAACTTTGGAATAGCCAACATACGGCCAATCCGTTGAGGTTCTAAATATAATCGATACAACCATTCAAGTCGATTCCGTTGCATCCATTCTGGAGCCCGAGGAATATTACCTGCCAAGACATCAAAGGAACCACCAATACCGATGGCTACGACGCCATCAAGGTGACTCAATTTTTCTGCAATCCATTGCTCTTGTTTTGGTACACCTAAGGCAACAAATACTAACTTCGCCTTAGATTCACCAATAATATTAATGATTTCTTGTTCCTCTGCGCTATCGAAGAATCCATCATGAATTCCTGCTATATTTAACTCACCCACTTGAGCCGCCAAATTATCAACTGCACGTTGAGCAACACCAGGTGCCGCCCCTAAGCAGTATACAGGAATTTGATGGGTAGCCGCAACTTTGAACAATTCCTTAGTTACGTCTACACCTGTTACCCGTTCAGGTACATGTTCGCCTTGACGTTCTGCAGCCCATAAAATGCCAGCCCCGTCAGGCACGACAAGACTAGCATTATTCAATATGTTATGCAGTGTAGGGTTTTCATTAGCCAACATAACCATTTCTGCATTAGCCGTGGCTACTAAATGTAGCCCCGGCTGTTCAGTTAATTGTAAAATACGTTGGACTGCCTCATCCATTGTTACACAATCGATAGGCACAGATAAAACAGAAATACGTTTATTCAATGTAATACTCCATTATCAACCACTATAATTTGGTGCTTCAACGGTAATGCTTACATCATGCGGATGACTTTCCTTCAAACCAGCCGCTGTAATTTGAATGAATTGAGTATTTTCAATCATTTCTTGGATGTTATGACATCCGCAATACCCCATACTTGCACGCAAACCACCAACCATTTGGAAAATTGTATCGGCCAACATACCTTTATACGGTACGCGACCTTCAATACCTTCAGGAACTAATTTCTTAGCTTCAGTTTGGAAATATCGATCTTTACTACCAAGCTTCATAGCCCCTAAGCTACCCATGCCACGGTATACTTTATAGGAACGACCTTGGTAAATCACTTGTTCTCCTGGG
>NZ_CAKPTN010000129.1 GCF_934190855.1 uncultured Veillonella sp.
GTTTCTAAGGTTAAATTAGTTAAGGTAGGTAAAATAGTATGTTCACTATATACTTTAGATTTCATAAATTGCAAAAAGAGGACTTTCTTGCCAGCACCGATGGCACGGATGGCTAGACCAATAGCAGCGGTCGTTTTGCCCTTGCCTTCGCCGGTATAAACTTGTACATAGGCCTTCATAGATATACCTCCGTTCATATACTTTTATTTTACAATATATATATGCAAAAAGAAAGAAAAAGAACTTGCTATTAGTGCATTTGCACGCATAACAAGTTCTTTTTGTATGATTTTTATTGAGTTTTTATGTGTCTAATTGCTAATTGGCAAGAAGATCATAGGGTCTACAGGGGCACTATTTAAGCGTACCTCGTAGTGAACGTGAGCACCCGTACTTTTACCAGTACTACCCATCAAAGCTATAGTTTGGCCTTGTTTTACGCTCATCCCTACCGTTACGAGTACAGCACTGTTATGGCCATAACGAGTAACGAAGCCATTGCCGTGGTCGATTTCAACGAGGTTACCATAACCACCGTCAGTATAACCAGCGAATGTAACGACACCAGCTGCGGTCGCCACTATTTGGGAACCATAGTCGTCCGCAATATCGATACCTTCATGGAACGCACCAATAGCACCTGTCACAGGGTCCACGCGGCTACCAAATGGAGATGTAATAACGCCCTTGCTCGGCCAAATACTTGGTGTCGTACTGTTCACAGCACCACCAGAGCCAGCGGAGAAGTTGATGGATTGCAATGCCATCAAGTCTTGTGCACCACCATCGCGAAGGATGTTGCGCATCGTATAGAAGCTAACGAGCAATTTTTGTGCTTCCTTGTCCATTTTAGACAGGCGAGCTGATAATTGTGCCGCTGTTAGCGTCTTTACTTCGCTTTCATCAGCGGCTTGCTGCTTTGGGTCGCTACCATCCCCGCCACCTTGAGATGGTGTGCCAGATTCAGCGCCCTTGAGCATTTGCTTATTCTCTTCGCTAATTTGATTTAAGTTTTGGATTTTCTTATCGAGAACCTCTGTTTTTTGTTGTAACAGTTTCAACTGTTCCGATTGCAATTGCGTTTGTTGACGTAATTGCACCACCTCAGCTTGGCGCACGATGCCCCAAATGCCAAGGACCACGGCTGCGATAATTAGGATAGAGCCCACAATGGTTGCAATCTTCGCCTGCTTAGTGGTTAACGTCAATATGCAGTTGTCACCATTTCTTTCAACTTTGTTTGAAATGAATGCCGGTAAATTCAATATAACCCTTCCTTATTTTGAAACGATGGCGCTCGTCAACGCTTCCTCATTGGTACGTTCGCCCAACGCTTCGTTCAAACTTTCTAATTCTTCTTGTGAAAGACTAACAAGACTTTTACCTTTCACAATTGGTTTACTAAAAATACGGGATTCGTTACGACCGTAAATACTAGAGATACAGATGCCGTTATTGTTGCCATCGAGCAACGTAAGCGCAAATGACAGATCATTACCGATATTTTCAAAAGCATTATATTTAATAAAGCCAATTTTTTGTATCGTATTGCTCTGCGTATTGCGAATAGCCGCTTGCTCGGTCAACAAGGACTCAAGGCCCTTCGCTGCATCGCGAATTTCGCTAACCTCTACAGATAATTTACGCTCTAGGCTAGCACCATTGTCCCCTTGCATAAAGAAATCGTATTTCTTTTTCAAGCTGCCTAGACGAATGTGTAAGATTACACAATACACCAATACAGCGATAACAAGAACGATAGTTGCCATGCCAATCCACGGTTGAATCGATTCGAACATGTATATTCCTTCCTATACAATCATCAAAACTCCAACACTTAATTATACCATTCTAATCGTGAAAGTTAAATGACTGCATACAATTTAATTTAATATCTCTAATATAGATAAACAATATTTATATAACAATTTATACAACGAGTATGTAATGCTATATCTACATACATGTATTAGATACATATTACAATGCTATATTAGCCCTCTAATTCGTCAATAAACGGGCTTATTGCTCGTTCTAGTATACCATGTAGAGCCGCTATGAGTACACCGTAATTTACAATTGGTGTACCTTGTACAACAGCACATTCAATGCGTCGTAGTACTTCACGGCGTGTGAGCATACAAGCGCCACAATGGATGATTAAATCATATTGAGACACGTCTTTTGGGAAGGCTCCCCCACTAGTGAATTCTAGCTGTAAATCTGTATGACCTTGCTTCTTAAGGAGATTAGGGATTTTTACAGTCCCAATATCATCACATTGACGGCGATGTGTACAACCTTCGCTAATAAGAACCTTAGAGCCAGGTTTCAAATTTTTTATGGCATTAACACCAGCTACTAAGTCTTGTAATTTTCCTTTAAAGCGAGCCATTAAAATAGAAAAAGACGTCAACGGAATCGTGTTTGGTGTCAATTCATCGACACGATCAAAGGCTTGAGAGTCACAGATAACCATTTTAGGTGGTTGTTTAAGAGAATTAATCATAGATGGTAACTCTTCTGTTTGACACACCAAGGCTAATCCTTTGTAATCTAAGATTTCACGGATTGTTTGTACTTGTGGCAAGATGAGACGACCCTTTGGCGCAGCACTATCGATAGGACACACAAGGATGATGGCATCCCCCTCTTCTACGAGGCCTTGTAACAGCGTTTGCTCCCCTTCTACATCAAGAGGTGTTAAACCGCCAAGCAAATCTAGTAGATCTAGCCGTTTTGCATTAGAAGTAAAATCAGCTGAACCAATTACGGTAGCCAAGTCAGATAGCCCCTTATGGTTTTCAACATAAATAGATCCATCCGACTTATTATTCGCATTAGCATTCGCATTAGTGTCCGCTTCCGAATTAGTATTCGTATCCGCATTAATTTCATTTATGAATAATGCAATAGGCACATTATTTTGTTTTAACAGCCCTAACCAATGCATGTCATCAGAGGTTGGATCTTCATCGGTACGAAGCACATAGACAGCAAGATTAATCTTTTTCACAACCTCTTCCGTCTTTTCCATGCGCAATGCACCGAGTTCAGTTGTATCGTCAATACCAGCTGTATCAGTAATAACTACAGGACCTAGAGGCAAGATTTCCATAGACTTGCTCACCGGATCTGTCGTCGTACCTGCTACCTCAGACACGAGAGACACAGGCTGATCAGTTAACATATTAATCAATGTAGACTTACCAGCGTTACAACGGCCAAAAAAGCCTATATGAACGCGGTTTGCTTTAGGTGTTTGTTCCATAGTCCATCCTTGTAACTTAACGTATATATCTTATAAAAATCTTATAATTCTACTAAAATTATTTTACCAAACCCTTAAATACAGTAAAAGCGCAGCCCGTAGACTACGCTTTTACCGTGGATTGTAAATTGTATTTACATTATACAGAAATATTATCAACTTGTCATTACTAATTTCACATAAGCTAATGCTAATTTTAGTATGTAATGTAAATTATACGCGGAACTCCATTACTTCCCCATCCTCAGTTTGGTCTTGACCATCCATATAAGCAATGAGTCTTTCCAATTCTGCTTCAGAGGAGAATGTAATTTCAATTTTACCTTGTACCTTTTTACCAGCACGGAACTTGATATTTACAGGAGAACCTAAGCTTAATTTTAGACGATCCATCAAAGCACGTACTTCTGCCGTACTTTGTGGCTTATCTGTTTTAGTCTTAGGAGCTTTATTTTGCATAGACTTCACGAGAGCCTCTGCTTGACGGGCACTTAATTCACCCTCTTTAATACGTTCAGCTGCTTCAATTTGTTGAGCTGCGCTACGAAGTGCTAACAATGGACGAGCTTGACCTACTGTTAAGTCCCCTTCAATCAGATCTTTTTGTACAGAGTCACAAAGTTTTAAAAGTCGAACCATATTAGCAATATAAGAACGACTGCGACCAAGACGAGCAGAAATCATTTCTTGAGTTTGTTTATATGTATCCATTAAACCTTGGTAAGCCAATGCTTCTTCAATTGGATCCAAACCTTCACGTTGTAAGTTTTCAACGAGGGCTACCTCAGTCATCTCTTCTGTATTATATTTCTTTACAATAACTGGTACTGTTTCTAGGCCAGCAATAATAGCAGCACGGTAACGACGTTCACCAGCTACGATTTGGTATTTATTCTTTTGTTTACGTACTACGATTGGTTGGAAAATACCAAGATTTTTAATAGATTCAGCTAATGTAGCTAAACTATCTTCATCAAAACTTTTACGAGGTTGATCTGCATTTGGAACTAATTCAGAAATTGGTAATTCGTGTATTTCCTTTTCAGGCAACACAGACTCTACAGAGTCAACTTTCATTAAATTACCAAGGCCCTTACCCAATCCGGACACTTTGCTTTTTTTACTTTTAACTTCTCTAGGCATTTAACTAACCTCTCTCACCTTACAAATAGCATTTATTAAGACTTAGATGCTTTAATAACCTCTTTGGCTAATTTAGTATATACGTCTGCACCTTTGGATTTTGGATCATATACAATAATCGGTTCCCCATAACTTGGCGCCTCACTAAGTCGTACATTACGAGGAATAATTGTTTTATATACTTTACTACCAAAGAACTTTTTAAC
>NZ_CAKPTN010000130.1 GCF_934190855.1 uncultured Veillonella sp.
TTGGCAATGCTGAGGATGGTGAATAGTCATGAAACCGAAATCCCAACCTATGCGAACTTGTGTAGGATGTGGTGAGCCTAAGGCTAAACGTGAATTGATTCGCGTAGCTTTGAGCCCAGACGGTAACATCAGTATTGATCGCACTGGTAAAGCACCAGGACGTGGAGCCTATCTATGTGAATCCATGTCTTGCTTTGAGCAAGCCTATAAGGCAAAACGATTAGAACGGTCATTAAAGCATAGTGTATCAAAAGAGATATACGAAGCGTTACAACGTGATTTACAAGAGAATGAGTAATCACTGATATAAATGAATGAAGATAAAATTTTGAATCTCTTAGGTCTAGCACAACGAGCAGGTAAAGTTATTTCCGGTGATTTCATCGTAGAAAAGGCTATAAAGAGAAAGGAACCAAAATTGGTACTTCTCGCTGGTGACTGTGCAGCCAACAATGAAAAGAAATATACTCAATTAGCAGAGACACATCATATTCCACTTCATAGTATTGCCAATAAAGAGGCGTTAGGAACGGCCATTGGTAAGGAAGTTAGGGTAGTAGTTGCCGTACTAGATGATGGATTTGCAAAGGCATTATTAAAAGAGATTGATCGATAATAAGGGGGTATGTAGATGTCCAAAAAGCGCGTCCATGAAATCGCCAAAGAGTTCGGCGTAGAAAGTAAGCAGGTTATTTCTATTTTGCAACAACATAATGTAAATGTTACTAAAGCAGTTAATTCTGTAGATGATTCTGGTTATGAAATTGTAAAAAAACAATTGGGTAAAAAATCTGAAGCACCTAAAGTAGCACAAAAAACAGAACAAAAATCTGCTCCAACTGCAGCTCATAAACAAGACGCTGCGCCACATAAACAACAACATCAAAATCGTTCTAACGAACATAAAAAAGATAATCACAAACAAGGTGGTCAGAAACAAGACGATCAATCTAAACAAAACGACCACAAAAAAGGCAATGTACGTCACGTACAAATTTCTGAGCCTACACGTAAATCCGATGGTAACCAACATGGTGGTGACCGCGCTAATAACCGCCCTAATAACAATAATAACCGCAATAATGACAACCGTAATAATAACGGTCGTCCTAATGATGCGCGTAATAACGATAATCGCAATAACGATAACCGTAATAGCGACAACCGCGACAACCGCAACAACGATAATCGCAATTCTAATAATAACGATCGCCGTAACAAGAAAAATAAAAAAGGTGGCAACAACCGCCCTCAATCCTTGTTATCTACATCTATGCAAAAGAAAAAGAATCGCGTAAAACATCGTAACGAACAGTACTTACAACAAAAAGCTGAGGCTGAACGTAAGGCTGAAGCAGCGATTGCAACAGAAATTGAATTGTCTGGTCCTTTAACTGTTAAAGAACTAGCTGAAAAAATGGGCCGAGAAGTATCAGAAATCATCAAAAAATTGATGCTTTTAGGCGTAATGGCTAGCATTAACCAAGAGGTTGATGTCGATACAGCTACAATCGTAGCTGAAGAATTTGGTGTAACTGTAACTGAAGTAGAACCTGAAGAAGATCCTACTGATATCATCGAAATTGAAGATGCACCAGAAACATTAAAACCTCGTCCACCAGTTGTAACTATCATGGGTCACGTTGACCATGGTAAAACATCCTTGTTGGACGTAATTCGTCAAACTAACGTAACAGCTGGCGAAGCTGGCGGTATCACTCAACATATCGGTGCATACCAAGTTCGTTATAATGATAATAAAATTACATTCCTTGATACTCCTGGCCATGAAGCGTTTACTGCTATGCGTCTACGCGGTGCGAAATCCACGGATATCGCAGTTCTCGTAGTTGCTGCTGACGATGGTGTAATGCCACAAACTATCGAGGCTATTAACCATGCTAAATCTGCGGAAGTACCTATTATCGTAGCCATCAATAAAATGGATAAACCAGGTGCTAACCCAGACCATGTTAAACAACAATTGTCTGAACATGGCCTTTTACCAGAAGAATGGGGCGGCGATGTAATCATGGTTCCAGTTTCTGCTAAACAAAAACAAGGTATCGACGATTTGCTCGAAAACATCTTGCTCGTAGCAGAAGTTATGGAATTGAAAGCTAATCCTAACCGTAAAGCTTATGGCGTAGTTATCGAGGCTCAACTTGATAAAGGCCGTGGTGCTGTATGTACAGTATTGGTACAAAAAGGTTCCCTTCGCGTAGGTGATACAGTTCTTGCTGGTACTGCATACGGTAAAGTTCGTGCTATGACAAATGAACGGGGTGAAAAAGTAAAAGTAGCTCGTCCTTCTATGCCAGTAGAAATCTTGGGCTTCTCCGAAGTTCCACAAGCTGGTGAAATCATCAATGGTATGGATGATAACGAAGCACGTGCAATCGCTGAAAAACGTATTGCAAAACAACGCGTTCAAGAATTACAAGCTACTCACAAGGTTACGTTGGATGATATTTTCAACCAAATTCAACAAGGTGAGTTAAAAGACCTTAACATCATCATTAAAGCTGACGTTCAAGGTTCTGTAGAAGCATTACGTCAATCCTTAGAAGGTATTAAAAATCCTGAAGTACGTATCGTAATCGTTCATGCTGCAGTAGGTGCTATTAACGAATCCGATATCATGTTGGCCTCTGCATCTAATGCAATCGTAATGGGCTTCAACGTACGTCCTGATGCTAATGTTCGTCGTGCTGCAGAAAATGAAAAAGTTGACCTTCGTACATATCGTGTAATCTATGATGCTATCAATGACGTTGAGTCTGCGATGCGTGGTATGTTAGCTCCTCAATTCAAAGAGGTTGTCGTTGGTCGTGCAGAGGTGCGTCAAGTTATCTCTACACCTAAAGCTATCGTTGCTGGTTCTTATGTAACAGAAGGTCGTATTACTAACGACTCTGAAGTACGTTTGATCCGTGATGGTATTGTTGTATTTGAAGGTAAGGTTGACTCTTTACGTCGATTCAAAGACGAAGTTAAAGAAGTTAAAACATCCTTCGAATGTGGTATTTCCTTAGAAGGTTACCGCGACATCAAGGAAGGCGACGTAATCGAAGCGTACTTGATGGAAGAAATTGCACCTCAAATTTAGGAGGTTTATATGAGTGACGTTCGTGTCAGAAAATTACAAGAATTCATCAAACAAGAGGTAAGTCAAATGTTGATGCGCGGATTGAAAGATCCACGCATCGGCTTCACTACTATTACCGATGTTCATGTAACAGGTGATTTGCGTGAAGCTACGATTTATGTCTCCTTGTTTGGTTCCGATAAGGAAAAAGAAGATACACTTATCGCTTTAAAGCATGCAGCAGGTCATATTCGTACTGAGCTTGGCAAAGTACTGAAATTGCGCCATATTCCTTCTATCACATTCGATAAGGATACGTCTTTAGACTATAGCATGCATATTGAATCCCTTTTGAATGAAATCAAAAAGGACGAAGAAAAAATTAACACAAAGGATACAGAACATGAGTAAGATTACTATTAATCAATTACATATGGCTCTGTGTGAAGCTAATTCTATTATGCTAACCGTCCATGTTAGACCTGATGGCGATGCTATCGGGTCCATGGTGGCCTTTTACGAGGCCCTTGTAGGGCAAGGTAAAACTGTATATATGGTAGTGGATGATGTAGTTCCTGAGAAGTACTCATTCTTACGATATACGGACCACATCCATGATGTAGCGTACTTTGAAACTCATCCAGTTGACATCGATATGCTTATGGTTTTGGATGCTAGCACGTATGAGCGAATTGGCAAAGTAGGTGCACTCTGGAGTGCACCTATTTTTAATATAGACCACCATATTTCTAATACAGAATTTGCTGATCATCTATATTTGAAGCCTGAATTTGCTGCTACAGGTGAAATTGTTACGGACTTATGCACGAAATGGAATTGGCCTATCACTGAGTCGATGGGCACTGCATTATATATGGCGATTGCTACAGACTGTGGGTTCTTTAAATTTAGTAACACCACAGCTAATACCCTTGAAATGGCTGCTAAATGTGTAGCTGCAGGGGCTAGACCAAATGTTATTTCTGAAACGATTGAGGCCGTATCTGCTAGTCGTCTTGAATTAACTAAACAAGTAATGCAAACTATTCAGTTCCACAAGAATAATACGGTAGCAACCATTGATTTAAACCGAGAAGCTATGGCTATTCTTGGTGATGATACAGATGGTTTTGTAGATATTATAAGAAACGTCGATACTGTTGATGTAGCAATTTTATTAAAAGCAGAAGCCGACGATAGAACTCGCGTAAGTTTACGTTCTAAAGGGATTGACGTGAACGCAGTAGCCAGTCACTTTGGTGGCGGCGGTCATATTCGCGCTTCTGGTTGCACTATTAATCTACCGTTAGAAGAGGCAAAACAAGCTCTCATTGAGGTAATTAAGTAATGGATGGCATTTTACCATTTTTAAAACCGCCTGGCATTACGAGTCACGATGCGGTAGCTATATGTCGCCGTATTCTAAAAGAAAAGCGCATAGGTCATAGTGGTACGCTAGATCCAATGGCGTATGGTGTATTACCTATATTTCTTGGTAAGGCTACGCGCCTCATTGAGTATACT
>NZ_CAKPTN010000131.1 GCF_934190855.1 uncultured Veillonella sp.
AATATAAATATAAAATTTTAGTAAAATAAAATTATCATATAAAAGAGAGAAGGACTATGTTTGGTTTTATTGAGAGAGAACAAATACTTTTAAAACAAAATGTATATGATCTACTACATAATACTAGGATAGGTAGAAAGGCTTTTTTATTTATTTTGGTAGGGGTATTTTTTATTTATTTGCTAGGGAATATACATATAAATAGAGAAGCAACTTATGATTTGTATTGGTATTATGTACGATATCTTTATAAGCTGCTAGGTGTATGTGTTGTCTATGATTTATGTAGACGTAGGCTGCATGACTTTGGTGTCTCAAGTAATTGGTTATTTTTATGGCTTTTAATAGGTGGGGGTATATATACTTATTACTTTTGGAGCCTGTATTCCTATCCTCTTTTGCCAGTACGTTTTTTTGAGAGGATATTGTTAGCGGAGTTAGGTATCTTATTTATACCTACGGTATTGTTATATTTTTTGCCTTCAGATGTAAATCGTAATCGATTTGGTGATAGTAAAGTACAAATGATTTCTTCTACATGTGCAATTGGATACGTAGCGACAAAAATCACTTTAAGTAATGAAAAAGGGATTTTAGAGTACTTGAGAGATATTTATTTATATCGATCATTTAAGGTAACTGGTCGTGCTAAGATTATTGAGGCTGGCATAGGTGTAGGTTCACTAGGCACAATAATGAGCTTAAATGTAAATATTTTGGCGTTGCTTCTCATGATAAAAAGTGAAATAGGAATAGCTATCTTAGAGCCTATATCATGGGCAATCTTTTATATACTTTATTTCTATACATTGTTCGCTGTCTTTACTTTACTCATCCGACGACTTCATGACAGTTTGTATAGTGGATTATGGATACTGTTATTAGTAGTTCCTTTCGCCAATGTCTTTGTCTTTTATAGACTCTTTATAAAAGGTAGCTGGGATGTTAATAGTATAAAAGAACTTTAATCTAAAAAATGGTGTTGTACTCCTTTGAGTTCAACACCATTTTGTGTATCTTGAAGTAATAGTGTAATGTATATATTAAATAGGTTAGAGTACTATGGTTTTAAATTAGTAGGGTAGATATGTTTGCGAATATTGTAATTGGTCTCTTTGGCTTATTAATGGTGAATTATCTCGTCATTATAGCTAGGCAACGAATAGTTAAAATTGTAATTGGTATCTTAGGGAATTGTTTCTTTGGACTTTCATTGTTTAGTGATTTTATTGCTTTACCAAGTTATATGATTGATTTTAAGTATATTTTAATTATTATTCTTTGTATTGCTTGTATATTTGATTTGTGGCAACGTAATCGTGCTGGTACAATCACAGCTGGCGACAAGAAAATGTATGATACCTTTACAGGTCGAATTAAGTTTATTGTTATATTTTTTATTCTTTTATGTGGTGTTGCATCGGTTATACATTATTTGGGTGATTTTGATATTTTTTCTCATTGACTTCTATACAGTAATCTTGTACTATTATTACATAGTAGTTGATAACAATTTTCAGTTGTGAGGATTGTTACATGTATGAGCAATATGGAGGTCACATATGAAAGGCATAATCATTGCATCCTTTGGATCAATTTACCAAGATGCTGTGGAGAAATCCATCGGCAGTATAGAGAAAAAAGTACGTTCCATGTATAGCGATATGGAGGTACGCCGCGTATTCTTATCTGATGCATTAGTAGAGAAGTGGAACGAGAAATATGATGACAAGATTTCTTCTTTCACAGAGGCTATGCAAGATTTCGCTCGCAAAGGTGTTGATGAAGTATACATTCAACCTATAACATTGGTAGCAGATCAGTGTTACCAACAAATGCGTAAACAAGCATTAAAGTTTTTACATAATAATGAATATGGTTTCAGTCAAGTGAATATTGGCAAACCATTACTTACATCTTTAGGTGTAAAGAATTATGCTGACGATTACGAAGCTACATTAGAAAGCATTGTTCGCCACGTTAATACAAAAGCACTTAATAAGTCTGTGGTACTCATGGCGAATGGTCAAAACCAATTGGAGTTTAGTACATTGCAATTGAAAGCTATGTACGGTGCAGCACCAAATGTAGTGGTGTTTACTACAAACGGTTTCCCTACTTTTAAACAAGCACTTACCTTGTTAGACCGTATGGGACATAAGGATTTACTAGTAGTACCATTGGCTCTTATTGGTTCTACACATTTAATGGACTATCTTGGGGGCGAACGTTCTGACTCCATTTACGCATTGCTTGCTGAAGAAGGTTACAACGTAGATATTTGGAACGAAGGTCTTGGTGAAAACCCTCATGTACAAGATTTATTCTTGAAACATTTAGGCCAAGCTATCCGCATGTCTGATCGCAAGCGTCCCATGCCTCGTGAATCTGTAAAACCTGTAATGACAAATTCTCGTTTAGAAGCACAAGGTATGATTTCTTAATACTTGCTATTACATAATTAGTCATATCACTCCACTCCTTTCCATAAGTAAAACTCCTCCTTGTTGGATACCCAATGAGGAGGAGTTTTACTTTTACCATGAAAGATAAGAATAATTTCCATTTTATACGTACTACGGTATGCCCTGAAAAGAATCTCTATGGTATGATTAAGATACATTATTAATTAATATAAGGAGACTTTCATGAAACAAGCTATTTTAGTTGTTGCCTTTGGGTCCACTGTTGACAGTGCTCGTGAACATAATATTGATTCCGTAGTAGAACATATCCGCAAATCTTATCCGGACTATACTGTGGAACTAGCTTTTTCCTCTCGTATCATAGTTAAGCGTTTACGTGAACGCGGTATCGAGGTACCTACTGAACAAGGGGCGTTAGAAAAACTTATCCAAGAAGGGTACACACATGTGTATGTGCAGCCACTTCATTTCACTGGCGGTGAAGAGTTTGATAAATTGAAAAATAATATTCTTGCTCATGAAGGGGAAGGTCAGTTGGAAGTATTGCGCGTTGGTAGACCTCTCGTATACTACATGGGCCAAGAAGAGCATCCTGATGATTACCAAATTTTGATTGACCGTTTCATTAAATCTCTTAACATTTCTAAGGACGACGGGTTATTGCTAGTTGGTCATGGTGGGCTTGGTTCTGGAAACTCTTCGTATGGTAATTTACAGTTCAAATTGATTCGTGATGGCCTTACCAATGTACGTGTTGCCGTTTTAGAAAATGCTCCTTATGTGGCTGACGTAGCTATGCCATGGGAATGGCTCGATGGGAAGCGTCCAAATACAGTTTATCTACATCCACTATTATTGGTGTTAGGTGATCATGCACAAAACGATCTCTTCGGCGATGAAGAGGATAGTGTGGTGAACGAATTGACTGAGGCTGGTTATGAGGTTAAACCTATTAATGCTGGTTTAGGTGAGTACGAAGTTATCCAAGATATCTTCCGTCAACATTTACAAGATTGTATTGATGATTTATATGGAAAACGTAGTCCACATCGTCCTGCAATTCCAAATATTAAATAGTACCTTTGTATATCTTGTATAAATTGGTTATAATAAAAGATATGGCAATTATAAATAGAATGTAACTATAAGAATAGGAGATACCCATGAAAGGTAAATTATATGGTATTGGCGTAGGCCCTGGCGATTCTGAATTAATGACTGTGAAAGCTGCTCGCATCGTAGGTGAAGCAGATATTATCATCACACCAAAAACAGAAAAGAAAGATGGTTCTGTAGCCCTTAATATTGCATCCCCATATATCCAAGATCATACAGAAATCGTTCCTGTAGTATTCCCAATGGTATTGGATGATGCGACGCAAGCGGAAGGCTGGCAAGAAGCAAAACGCATTATCTTGTCTTACTTAGATGAAGGCAAAAGCGTTGTATTCTTAACATTGGGTGACCCTATGTTCTATAGCACGTACATGTATGTATACCGCTTGATTGAAAATACGGGTCATGAAATCGAAACAATTCCTGGTGTAACTGCCTTCTGTGCTATTGGTTCTCACCTTGGTTACCCAATCGTAGAGAAGGAAGAAGTATTAGCTATCGTTCCTGCTACAGCACCTAAAGAAAAAATCGATGCTGTATTGGCTGTTGCCGATGATGCGGTAATCATGAAAGTGTACAAAAACTTTGATGAAGTACAAGAAACATTGATTAAACATAACATGGCAGATGATGCGGTTATGATTAGCCGTGTAGGTTTGCCTGATGAGCAAGTATATGTAGGTTTAGACAATATGCCTAAAGATACTAAGCTCAACTACTTATCTACAATCCTTGCAAAACGTAAGGATCGTTAACAAACACGTCGTATTACGAGGTAATATCTATGAACACAGTACAGATTCCACGTGTTGTCATTGCTGGCACTAACTCTGGTGTAGGTAAAACAACTATCGTAGCGGGTTTATTGGCCGCTTATGCAAATGGTGGACGTACGGTGCAATCCTTTAAAGTGGGCCCGGATTATATTGATCCGGGCTTTCATAAAATTGCATCCGGCCGTGACAGCTATAATTTAGATACGTGGCTCGTTCCACCTCACAAATTAAATCCTTTCTTTGCCACCATGGCGCATGGTGTAAACCTTGCTATTATTGAAGGTGTT
>NZ_CAKPTN010000132.1 GCF_934190855.1 uncultured Veillonella sp.
GTCGTGGTGGTCGTTAATGATAGGGATTAGTTTTGCTAGTCTCGCTAAGGGATACTTTATGTCTTATAGGAGGCATATATGAAACGATGGATTGCTCCGGGCGTTTTAGCCCTTTTTGTGGTAGGGATGTTAACCTACGGCATGAACTTTTACCATCATGAACAAATCGAACAGGCCAAGGAGCCAGTTCGCGGTGAAATTACAGTCTATACAGACTTGCCAAATAATTTAACTACCATGCTTGCTGATCGTTATGAAGCGGAACAAAATGTAAAGGTTACAATAATGCCTCTTACAGAAGATCAAATGGCTCAACGGTCAGCATCAAATGTGGCTGACACATCTGGTGATTTAGTTCTTACCTCTGAGGATAATCTCGTTGTAGGTGCTAATACTGGTAAATATGCACCAATCGTTAATGAACGAATTGATGAAGTGCGAGATACATTTAAGGATCCTAATGGCTACTGGGTTGGCCTTTGGTATGATCCTATCGTATTTGTTCAAAATGATACTTTCCACAATGGTATTGGCAAGTATATTACCACTTGGGAAACCTTGGGAAAACAAGGGGACTGGTCTATTATTATGACCGATTTTGTAGCATCTCAAAATGCGGCAAATTTACTATATAATATGGTGGAGTACAAAGGGGAACCAGAGGCTCTTGAATATTTGTATACCTTGAAGCCACATGTAGTACAACATGCTAAATTTTTGTCTACTCCAGTACGCTTAACGGCATTAGGAGAAACAAATATTGGGATTGGAAACTTATCTGATGCAGCTCAGTATAATCGTCATGGATATCCAATTAAGTTCATTTATCCTAAAGATGGCACATCTTATTATGTAACTGGTGCTGCGGTATTAAAAAATTCAAAGCACAAAGCGGATAGTGTTGAATTTATTAATTGGTTGTTATCTACAAAAACGGCGAAATATATGGAAGAAAATAATTTTACCTATATGTTCACCAATCCTGAAATGGATGAGCCGAAGGATTCTATGGGTCAAGAATTAGTCTTATGGCCTGTGAATGGTGGCTATACCATGGAAGGTAAAAAGTTATTGTTAAACCACTGGGTTAGTCAAGTACGATTTCGTAAAGACTAAGCCAGTTGAATAGATCCCATTACTGGGAAAAGAGATAGAGAGATAATCGAGTGAAGAAAGGATATAGAATGGGTAAGAAATTAGGGTATGTTAGCCTAGGTTGTGCTAAAAATTTAGTAGATACTGAAGTCATGTTAGGCTTGTTGAAAGACAATGTCTATACCATCACTGAAGACCTAAGCGAAGCAGATCTTATCGTTGTTAATACCTGCACCTTTATTGAAAAAGCCAAGGCTGAGTCTATTAATACCATCCTTGAGGTTGCTCAATATAAGGAAGATGGCCGTTGTAAGGGCCTTATTGTAGCAGGTTGCCTTAGCCAACAATATCAGGATGAATTATTCCAAGAAATTCCTGAAATTGATGCATTAATCGGTACTGGTGCATGGGACCAAATTATGGTAGCCGTTGATGCTATTGAGCATGGCAATCGTAGTTGTATTATGGAGAATATTACGAACATCTATGATGAGCGTATGCCTCGTATTCAGACTACACCTCGTTACAGTGCATATGTAAAAATTGCAGAAGGCTGTAACAATGGTTGTACTTTCTGTATTATTCCAAAGGTGCGTGGTGCATTCCGTAGCCGTACAATTGAGTCTATTAAAGCCGAAGTAGAACGCTTAGCAGCATCTGGTGTTAAAGAGGTTGTTCTTATCGCTCAAGATACGACTAGCTATGGTATTGACCTCAACGATGGTAAGCCATTATTGACGACCTTGTTAAAAGAATTAACTACTGTAGAAGGCATCGAATGGATTCGCATGCTCTACTTATATCCGACATTCTTCTCTGATGAATTGTTAGATATTATCGTTAATGAGCCAAAACTTTGTAAATATGTAGATATTCCGTTACAACATGTAAACAATGATATCTTGAAGCAAATGAATCGCCGCGATGATCGCAATGATATTGAGCGTTTGCTTAAGAAAATTAGAAATGCGCCTACTCATATTACATTGCGTACATCTATTATCGTTGGCTTCCCTGGTGAAACAGACGAGCAATTTGAGGAACTTTGTGACTTTGTAAAAGAAATCAAATTCGATAACATGGGTGTATTTACGTACTCTCAAGAGGAAGGCACACCGGCTGGTGCTCGTGAAGACCAAGTCCCAGAAGCAGTTAAAGAAGAACGTTACCACGTTCTCATGTCCATCCAAGCTGCTATCTCTGAAGAGAACAATCGCGACTTAGAAGGTACCATTGATTATGCAATGGTCGAAGAAATCGAAGAAGGCGATAATAATACATTGCTTGCAAAAGGTCGTTTGAAATCTCAAGCTCCTGATGTAGACGGTAATATGTATATCGAAGACTGTGGCGAAGATATTAAACCTGGTGACATTCTTAAGGTACAAGTAGAACAAGGTTTTGCTTACGACGTTGTAGCTACCGTTGTAGAATAATACACTTCGATATATTCGAGTGTGGAGGTGATCTGATGATTGTAGAACTTATTTCTACAGGCTCAGAATTATTGCTAGGTGATACAGTCAATACGAATGTATCTTGGCTAGCGCAAGAGTTAAATAAATTAGGCTATACTATTGCTCATCAATCCGTAGTTGGTGATAATCCTAAGCGAATGGCAGAGGTTTTTCAGCTGGCTAGTACACGGGCTGATATTGTGATTAGTACTGGTGGGTTAGGCCCAACGCAGGGGGATATTACGCGTAATGTATTAGCCGATTCTGTTGGACGACCTATTGTATTTAATCAAGAGGCGATGGATGAGGTTACACGTTTTTTTGAAAGTGTAAAACGAACCGTACCTGAGGCAAGCCGTCGAGAAGCGGAGTTACCTGAAGGGGCAAAGATTCTTAAAAATCCTGTAGGCGTAGCTCCTGGTGTTGTCGTAGAAGATGGGGATACTACATATATACTGTTACCTGGACCTCCTGGGGAAATGAAGGGCATGTTCCAAGAGAGCGTAGTACCTTACTTAGATAATCGCTTTGGTTCACAAGGTGTTGTTATATCCTATCGATATGGTGTATATGATATTCGTGAAATCGACTTAGAGAACACCTTGATGGATCTCATTAAGAATCAATCGAATCCGACGATTGCTTTACTTATTAAAAAGGGCTATATCGAGGTTCGCATCACCGCTAAGGCTGATACATTAGAGGAGGCACAAGCGCTTCTCAATCCTTGGAACGCTATTATTCGAGAACGATTAGGCTCTCGTGTAGGCCGTGATTTGACTGTTTCTATGGAGGAAACCCTCGGTCGTGCGCTACTTGAGGAGCAGAGTACGATTAGTACTGCTGAATCTTGTACCTCTGGTTTAGTTGGTAAATTACTAACTAATGTGAGTGGCAGTAGTGAGTACTACATGGGTGGCGTTATTTCGTATAGCAACGACATAAAACATCGTGTACTAGGTGTACCTCAAGACATGCTCGACACCTATGGTGCCGTAAGTGTGCAAGTGGCTAAGGCTATGGCGGAAGGGGCTAAATCTATTGGGCAAACGACCTATGCCGTTTCTACGACGGGCATAGCCGGTCCTGGTGGCGGTAGTCCTGAAAAGCCAGTTGGTCTTGTGTGGTTTGGTGTTACTGGGCCACAAGGCACTGTAGCTCATAAAGCAAATCTAATTGGCAATCGAGATGATATTAGACAAAGTGCAGCAGAGCTAGCACTATATTATGTGTATACTTATATAACAGAAAAGGGGAAATAATATAATGGCTGTAGATGGCAGACAAGCAGCGTTGGATAACGCGTTAAAACAAATTGAAAAAGACTTTGGTAAAGGTGCTATTATGCGTCTTGGTGAAGCAGCAGATCGCATGAACGTAGAGGTTATCTCCTCCGGTTCTCTTGCTATCGATATCGCTGTTGGTGTAGGTGGTTTCCCTCGTGGCCGTGTTATTGAAATCTACGGTCCAGAATCCTCTGGTAAAACAACAGTAGCACTTCACGCTGTAGCAGAAGCACAAAAACAAGGCGGCATTGCTGCATTTATTGATGCGGAGCATGCGATGGATCCAGTATATGCTCGTAACTTGGGCGTTGATATCAATAATTTATTGATTTCTCAACCAGACAATGGTGAGCAAGCTCTTGAAATTACAGAAGCTCTTGTTCGCAGTGGTGCTGTAGATATCGTTGTAGTTGACTCCGTTGCGGCTTTGGTTCCTAAAGCTGAAATCGATGGCGAAATGGGCGATGCTCACGTAGGTTTACAAGCTCGTTTGATGAGTAAAGCATTGCGTAAATTGACTGGTATCATCAGCAAATCTAAAACTGTTGTTATCTTTATCAACCAATTGCGTGAAAAAGTTGGGGTCATGTTTGGTAATCCTGAAACAACAACTGGTGGTCGTGCGTTGAAATTCTATTCCTCCGTACGCCTCGATGTTCGTAAAGGTGAACTCATTAAAGCTAATAATGAAAACGTTGGTGCTCGCACTAAAGTAAAAGTTGTTAAAAATAAAGTAGCACCTCCGTTCAAA
>NZ_CAKPTN010000133.1 GCF_934190855.1 uncultured Veillonella sp.
TAGAAGGCCGTGAAGCTGTTTTCTATAAACGTGTACGTGATATTTATATCAATGGTCGTTTAAGCTATTTAGATGTGGTTATTGGTTCAAAAGACTTTAAAGACTTTGCCAATCGCCTAGAAATCTTAAAGCGTATCATTGATTCTGATATTAAATTAATTGATGAAATCAAAAAAGAGCGAGCTGAAATAGCAGCTCGTAAGCAAGCCCTTGAACAATCTCGTGCTAAATTAGTAGAGCTTGAAAAAGCGGCAGTAGCTAAACAAGCTGAAATTGAACAGAAGAAACAAGAGCGTGAAGTTGTTCTACAAAAAGCACAAAATGATCGTGCTGTAGCAATGCAAGCTGTAGAAGAATTAAACGCATCATCTGCTCAAATTACGGCTCTCTTAAAAGCTCGTCAAGCAGAACGTGCGGCAGCACGTGCAGCTGCAGAAGCAGCAGCCGCAGCGGCGGCTCAACAAGCTGCACCAAGTTATGCTTGGGTACAAGGTAGTGGTCAACTTGGTTGGCCTGTTAGCGGTGAAATTACTTCACCATACGGCTATCGTACACATCCAATTTGGGGCACTACAATTTACCATTCAGGCATCGATATTGGTGTTGATGAAGGTACACCTGTTCATGCTGCAGATGGTGGTACTGTTGTTTGGTCTGGCTGGATGGGTGGTTATGGTTATGCAGTCGTTATCGATCATGGTAACGGTATGTCTACATTATATGCACATAACTCCGAGCTAGCTGTTTCTGAAGGACAAGATGTGGGTAAAGGGCAGGTTGTAGCCTATGCTGGTAGTACTGGTAACAGTACGGGACCACACGTACATTTTGAAGTTCGTATAAGTGGGGATCCAGTGGATCCTATGGGATATTTATAATATGAAATTTGACACACGTACGGTGTTATGGAGCCTATTAAAATATATAGGCTCTGGCATCGTCATTATGTGGCTTACATTTTGGTACCTTTCTGGTTCATTCTGGGGATTACCAAGATTATTTGTAGCCTACTATGCTGCGAGTCAAGTCTTTATGACACCGACGGCTAAATCTACTCTTTATGATGGTATGCTAAAAGGTTTAATTGACTCTTTGGGAGAACCGCATAGTGTTTACTTAGATGCTGAAGAATATAAGTCCATGAAAATGCAAACATCTGGCACATATGCAGGTGTAGGTATGGTTCTTGGTACTGATGATAAAGGTTTACATGCTGTTAGTGTTATGGAAGACCAACCAGCTTTTAAAGCAGGCATTAAACCAGGGGATCATATCGTTGCTATTGATGGTCAATCTACTAGTGACATCACAGTAGAGGAGGCGTCCTCTAAAATTCGAGGTGAAGCAGGTACTGTTGTAGCTCTTGATATTGAACGCAATGGTGAAAAGTTACATTTTGATATTACTCGAGAATCCATTGTACTTCCTACAGTTAAAAGTAAAATGTTAACTAGTACAGTTGGTTATATTCGCATTAGTCAATTTGCAGAGAATACGGCAGATGATTTTGCCACTCAGTTTAAGGAGCTTCAAGCTCAAGGAATGAAGGCCCTTGTATTAGATTTACGAGATAATCCAGGTGGCTTACTTTCAACTACTGAGAAGATATCCAACTATATTATGCCTCCAGGTACATTAGTAACAGTACAAAATCGGGCTGGTAAAAAGGATGTTTATAAGTCCGATGGTCCTGAAGTATCTATTCCTTTAGTCGTTTTAGTAAACAAAGGCTCTGCTAGTGCATCTGAAATTATAGCAGGCGCCGTTCAAGATCGTAAATTAGGTACTATTGTTGGTACCAATACATATGGCAAAGGTACAGTTCAAACTATATATCCTAGTTTAGATAACGAAGGTATTAAAGTTACCATTGCTAAATACCACACACCAAGTGACCGTGTTATTGACGGAACTGGCATCAAACCTGATGTGGAAATAGATTTACCAAAAGGTGTAAATCCATCTAGTAAATTAGATGATATTCAAATTAAAAAGGCATTAGAGATATTACAACAATAATGCATAGGAGTTAAATTATGTTTATAGATAGAGCGCGCGTCTTTGTTAAGGCCGGTGACGGTGGGGACGGCATGTCCAGCTTCCGTCGTGAGAAATACGTGCCAAATGGCGGTCCTAGTGGCGGCGATGGCGGTAAAGGGGCGGACGTTATTTTTAAAGCGGACAAGAATATTAATACTCTTGTAGACTTTAGATATAAACGTCAGTTTAAGGCACCTGCTGGTGGTAATGGTGAAAGCTCCAACAAGCATGGCCGTGGTTCTGAACCTCTTATCATTCCTGTTCCATTGGGTACAGTAATCAAAGAGGAAGAAACTGGCAAAGTTTTCTGCGACCTCGTTAACGATGGCGATACATTTGTTATTGCTAAAGGCGGTCGTGGCGGTCGTGGTAATGCTCGTTTCCAAACGAGTGCTAACCGTGCACCAACCTTTGCAGAAAAAGGTGAACCAGGTGAAGAATTCTGGTTACAATTAGAGTTGAAAGTATTAGCTGACGTAGGTTTATTAGGTTATCCGTCTGTTGGTAAATCTAGTATTTTGCGTAAAGTATCTAAAGCTCAACCAGAGGTTGCAGCATACCACTTTACTACATTGACACCAGTTCTTGGGGTAGTAACTATTTCTGGGGATCGCAGCTTTGTACTAGCCGATATTCCTGGTCTTATTGAAGGGGCTAGTGAAGGTGTTGGTTTAGGTCATAACTTTTTGCGCCACGTAGAACGTACGAATATTTTAATTCACGTTCTTGATGTATCTGGCATGGAAGGCCGCGACCCTAAAGTTGACTTTGATGCTATCAACGAAGAGTTGCGCAAATATTCTGAAAAATTAGCTAATAAAAAACAAATTGTTGCTCTTAATAAGATCGATATGGTTTTTGACGATACAACAATTCCAGATAATAAAAAATACTTTGAAGATAAGGGCTATGAAGTATTCCTTATCAATGCATTGAGCGGCGAAGGTTTGCCAGAACTTATGGAACGAGCTTACTACTATGTAGAAAACTACGAACCTGAACCTGAAGCGACTGATGATACAGTTGTTTATGAAGCGAAACAAGATGTAGAGTTTGTTATCACTCGTGGTGATGATGCTGCCTTCTACATTACTGGTAAACGTATTGAACGTTTAGTGGCTATGACAAATCTTAGCGATGATCAATCTCTTCGTAGATTCCAACGTATTTGGCGCTTTATGGAGCTCGATGCTAAATTGAAAGAAAAAGGTTGTAAAGACGGTGATGAAGTTGTAATCGGTGATCAACGCTTTACATTCCAAGAGTAGGAGATATAATGACAGGAAAACAAAAACGGTACTTACGTTCCTTAGCTGCTACTATGCCACCAGTTGTACAAATTGGTAAAAACGGCTTAGAAGATAGTGTTATTGATAGCGCTCGTGCAGCGTTGATGGCTCGTGAGTTAATTAAAGTAAAATTACACAATAACAGCCCAGAAGATAAAACTATTTTCGAAGAATTAGCAGATATGCTGGGTGCTGAATTAGTGCAAGTTATTGGCTTTAATGGTGTTTTGTATAAAGCTAAAAAAGAACCAAAAATTATTTTACCTAAATAGTTTTGAAATCATTTCTATCAATCTGTTGTAGTTAAGAAACTTTCAACCTTAGGAGGTTAGTCTATGCGCAGCGCTATCGTCAACGCTAAACGAATTGTAGTCAAAGTTGGTAGCAGTACGCTTTGTTACGCTAATGGTCATTTAAATTTAGAGCGTATTGAAAGATTAGTACGACAATTATCAGATTTGGCTAACCAAGGTAAAGAGGTAATCCTTGTTTCTTCTGGTGCTACAGGGGCAGGCCTTGCTCCATTAGGTTTTAAAGAAAAGCCTAGAGATCTTGTACTTAAGCAAGCTGCAGCAGCCGTAGGTCAAGGTATTCTCATTCATATGTACGAGCGCATGTTCCGTGAATATGGACGCACTGTAGGTCAAATTCTTTTAACAAAAGAGGATAGCACTGGTCGTCATAGTTATCTTAACTTACGTAATACATTACATACCTTATTGCAACTCAACGTTATTCCTATTATTAACGAGAATGACGTAGTTGCCATTGAAGAGTTTAAAATCGGCGACAATGATACTTTATCTGCTACTGTGGCAGGTATTGTAGATGCTGATTTACTCATCATTTTGTCTGACATTGAAGGCTTATATACTGCAAATCCAGCAACTCATCCAGATGCGACTTTGATAGACACAGTTTCTGAAATCACAGATGAAACGTATGCAATTGCAGGTGGTGCAGGTTCTAACATGGGCACTGGTGGTATGTATACTAAAATTAAAGCAGCTCACATGGCGACAAATTCTGGTGTACCTATGGTGATTACATCTGGCGAAGTAGAAGACTCTGTTCGTCGTGTATGTAAGGGCGAACAAATAGGTACTCTCTTTGAAGCACATGATGCAGGTCTGTCAGGTAAACATCATTGGTTAGCCTTTGGCAAGCGATTAAAAGGCTCCATTACTATCGATGATGGTTGTGCTCGTGCTGTTTTAGAT
>NZ_CAKPTN010000134.1 GCF_934190855.1 uncultured Veillonella sp.
CAACGATCAAGAATACTGGAAGCATCGCGGAGATGTATGCAGTACCAGATGCGAAGAAGTAACGAACAGCAACGGAAATAACGGAGATAAGGATAAGCATCATGAATGGATCTAAGCCGAAGTTCATATGAGTTTCTAAGAATTTAGCTAACCATTCGAAGAATTTACCTTTAGTCAATGCGGAGGATAAGCCCAAGATACCGCCGAACCAAATCAATGTATTCCAAGCAGCTTTAGTTTTGAGCAAGTCATCCCAAGTAATAATGCCACATACAAATGTAGCAATCATCGCTACAATAGCAACTGCTGTAGCGTCAATTTTGATACCAAATGTTGGAAGAATCCAACCAGTGATTGCAAGAAGTGCAATTGCAATAAGGCCTTTTTCGGACGCTTTCATAGGTCCCAATTCAGCTAAACCATCATTAGCAATTTTCTTGTTGTCGATTTCTTTTACTGTTGGACGTTCATACATGTAACCAATGAGTGGCATTAACATCAACATGATAAAACCAGGTACGAACATAGCTGCAGCCCATTGGCCCCAGTTCAAGGATACGCCTGTCAATTTAGTAATGAAATCAAGAGCCAATAAGTTTGGCGCCATTGCTGTGGCGAACAAGAAAGATGTTACTTTTGTTGCAAAGTAACCATTCTGTAAGAGGTAAGCGCCTGCCTTTTTAGCAGATTCACCTGGGTAAGAACCAACCGCTTCAGCGATGGACAAGTTGATAGGATATACGATACCAGCCGCACGAGCTGTGTTGGATGGAGTCGCAGGGGACAAGATCAAATCAAGGAATGCCGTAACATAACCAAGACGAAGTGTAGTACTACCAAAAGCGCGAACCAAGTAGTACGCAATGCGGTGACCAAGTCCAGTTTTGCCAAACGCAACGGATAAACCGAAAGCTGCGAAGATCAACCATAATGCTGTATTGCTGTAGCCAGCTAATACATCTTTTGTGTTGCTCAACAAAATAGAAGATGTAGCAACACCTAATAATACTGTAATAGGAACTGGGAATGGTTTTAATACCAAGCCCACGATAGTAGCTAAATAAATACCGAATAATTTCCATACTTGCGGTTTGAGACCTTCTGGGGTGCCACCGAACCACATAAATGCGACGATGGCAGCCATAATGCCAATACGCCATAATTTGTCTTTCATGTGTGTCTTTACCTTTCTTAACTAACTTAGGCATACATAAAATCATCTAGTCTTTAACAACGTAACAGCTCGCGACGTCCGTTACCTTGATGAAGTCTACACTCATTATAAATGTTTAAAAGAATTATGAAAAATAGATTACCTTTATAGGGGTTATAAAAACTTTTATATCTATCAATCATACTTTTTATGCATTTTGAGCATAGAATTGCAGCCCCAAATGAAAAAAATGCATGTATACGTCCCCAAAGGGGGTATACATGCACTTACATGGACTGCTTTGCTCTTTCGAGACATCTTTATTATGACCTATTATATCGAAAAAGTCTAATACTGAATTAGCATGGATAAACACTTATAAGAGTTCATAGATATGCTCTATTGCAAGGGTTCTTATGCTTTATATTCTCTAAAAATACTATCATCCACAACGGTATGTTCTTTGTAGTAATTGCGAACATATTCGATAAATGTTTTTACAACCACTAGATTTTCTGCATCTTTAGTGTACACCATATTCGTATCACGAGTGATGCATTCACCGTCTGTATCGCGCAACGGGCTTACATAGATATCTTTATCCTTGCAAGATCCAAGGCCCATATAGGTCAAGATGGACCACCCAAGGCCGGCACGCACAAAATGACGGCACGTACTCATAGAGTTTACATCCATCGCAACGCTCGGTGGTTCTTCAAAATGCTCTGCACACCAAGTTTCAATTATGTTGGCTACAGACGCATCTGTTTGGTATTTAATGAACGGTACCTTCTCCAACGACTTAGGCGGTACTAATTCTTTATAGACCAAACAATATGGTTCTGCTAATAACAATTCAGATTTACCAGATACTTCATAACCACCTCGCGCAAAGGCAACCATACAGTCACCAGTGTTAAACATTTTTACCACTTGATGGCTGAAAGCAGTCTTTACTTGAATATGCACATCTGGATATTGTTCGCGGAACGACTTAAGTAAGGCAGGTAGTTCATAGTCTGCAAAGTTGATAGATGACGCAATTTTCAAGGTCCCTTGAATCTTACCAGACGCAGAGTTCATAGCATGCTCCAACGCTTCTTGATCTTGCATCATCCTTTTACAATACTCATAGAAAATTTCGCCTTGTGCCGTAAGGGCAATCCCTTCAGCAGTCCGCAACAATAGAGAATGGCCCAAGGCTTTTTCCATATGGCGCAACCGATAACTAAGTGCTGGTTGCGATAAAAATAATTTTTCTGCAGCCCTTGTAATGTTGCCTTCATCGACAACGGTCACAAAGGTTTGCCATTCTCTATCGTCCATAATATCTCCTGTTATCGCTTATTACCAAAGATGCGCAATAAGGATAAGAATAAGTTAATGAAATCTAAGTATAGATTTAATGCACCTGTAATTTCGATGCGGTCTAGGATACTTTCATCCTCCATCAAAGCTAACTCTGTCACATTATTTTTAATGCGGTTTACATCAATAGCCGTAAAGATGGAGAATACTACAACGCCTACGTAACCAAGCACGAGGCTCACTGTATCGCTGAAAGCACTGAGTACAGCCACGTTAAAGTAACGAGCCCCTATCATCACAAAAGATACGATGATCATACCAATTAAGGCAGCCATTACATATGGTGTGAGTGAAGATAAGTTACGTTTCGTAGTAGCCCCTACTATAGCAAAGCCAATGAAGAATGCCAACGTACCTACTAAGGCAGGAATGACTACATCAAACACATTATATCGGAGAGATATCAAGGTCAATGTAAGACCATTCAACGCACTGTAGAGGAAGAACATACCGCGCAAGGTCATTACGTTGGCCGTGTATGCTCGAGCACTAAATAGGACAATAACGCCAAGCTCTACTAATAAGATGATATTGAAATTTTGGTACGCAAAGCGCAACCAGTTTGGATTTGCTAACGCAGCAAAGCCAACACCGATAGTTGTAAGCAAACCTACAACCATCCACAAGAAGGATCCCTTCAAACGTTGGGATACGATACTTTCAACCTGAGCAACTTGAGAATTGCTAGGTCCAGTTACATTATATGGATTCATAGTCTCTCTCCTCATTGTTCTCTACTTATCGAGCATTCGCAATGCCTGCAAACACCTTGCCCCGTTCACCATCGATAGTTACCTCTTGACCTTCAAGAAGTAGATCATGAGCGTTTTTAGCGCCTAAGATAACAGGAATGCCATAGGTAATACCTGCAATAGCACTGTCGGAGGTATAGCCATCTTCAACAGCAATAATACCGCCTGCACGTTTTGCAACAGCCATTAATTCAGGCTCCATTGTGCCTACAACGAGGATGTCACCGTCCTTGAAGCTTTCATAATTGCCCTTATGATTTGCAGCAATGAATACAGTGCCTGTAACGGATTTACGCAAAATACCATTACCAGATAAGAGTACTTGGCCCGCAATGTGAACGCGAATCATATTTGTAGTGCCTGTAGCACCAGATGGCACGCCAGCAGTCACCACAACTAAGTCGCCAGACTCGATAGCACCTGTGCCAAGAGCACCTGTAATAGCTTGCTTAACCATTTCATCAGAGTTAACGATTTCATGGCCTTTAATAGCCTCTACGCCCCAGCACAATTGCATGCGGCGAATTGTTTCGTCATGCGGTGTTACGGCAATAATTTTGCAAGCCGGACGATGTCGAGCAGTGCTAAGCGCCGTATGACCAGATTCAGTACATGTCAAAATAGCGGCAGCCCCAAGGTTTTGAGCGATGCGCACGCTTGCTAAACATACCGCACTCGTAGTCGTCATATCTTCATCTTGACGAGCACGGCTGTTGCTGTCGTAAATAGCAGCCTGTTCTGTTACCTCTGCAATGCGAGTCATAGTCGCAACCGCCTCTACAGGGTAAGCGCCATTTGCTGTTTCACCAGATAACATGATCGCATCGGTACCGTCTAAGATAGCATTTGCTACGTCACTCGCTTCCGCACGTGTTGGACGTGGATTTTGAATCATAGACTCAAGCATTTGGGTAGCCGTAATAACTGGTTTACCCAAGTCATTACATTTTTCAATCATCATTTTTTGAAGTACTGGCACCTCTTCTGCAGGAATTTCTACACCGAGGTCACCGCGAGCGACCATGAGGCCATCCGCTACTTCCAAGATTTCATCGATATTTTTAACGCCTTCAGCATTTTCAATTTTTGCAATAATCTTGATGTCTTTCTTCTCAGACTCAAGGATGCGGCGAATAGCCACAATGTCTTTACCGCGTTGCATGAAGGACGCCGCCACAAAGTCTACACCTTGTTGGCAGCCAAAGCGCAAGTCCGCTTCGTCTTGTTCAGATACAGGTGGCAAGCTAAGCGCTA
>NZ_CAKPTN010000135.1 GCF_934190855.1 uncultured Veillonella sp.
GTATCGACCTGTACATCCTTCATATCAATATTGATTTCAACAGTATCATCAATTTCCGGCATAACGTCGACAGCAGCAAATGAAGTGTGTCGACGTGCAGCAGCGTCAAATGGAGAAATACGAACTAAACGATGAACACCTTTTTCAGATTTTAAATAACCAAAAGCATTTTCGCCCTTAATAAGGAACGTAGAAGATTTGGTACCAGCCTCATCACCTGGTTGTTCATCCATTAACTCAATAGAAAAGCCAGATTTTTCAGCCCAACGCAAGTACATACGAATTAGCATGGAGCACCAATCTTGTGCTTCCGTACCACCTGCACCAGCATGGAAGGTTAAAATTGCATTATTAGCATCATATTCACCGCTTAACAGCAAGAGAACCTCTTGTTTTTCTACAGTTTCTTCTATTTGCTTAACATATTCTTTAATTTCACTCTCCATAGAGCTATCTTCTTCTTCGATAGCCATTTCGAGCATTACATTGGCATCTTCAATATCACTAACAAGTTGCTTATAGCTTTCCACAGCGTTTTTAAGTTGTGTAGCCTCTTGAGAAATCTCACGAGCCTTATCTGGATTATCCCAAAATGTAGGGTCACTCATTTGTACATCGAGTGTAAAAATTCGATCTTCTTTCTGAGCGATGTTAAAGTGAATCCCTCATTCCATAAATACGTTCTTCCAGATTAGAAATTATTGGTTTTAAATCTTCTAACAATTTATGCTCACCACCTTTAACTTATTAGCCTGTTATATCGATAAACTATTACCTTAATAAAATAGAAAAATGGCCGTTGCCCAGTGGAAGTCCCATTGAGCAACGTGCCATTCACAAATCTTAGTCTTCGTTTTGTGGCTCCAACACATCTTCATGATGGGATTGTGCACCTTCTAAGTGATCAACTGGTTCTTCGATTTCTTGAATCAATTGTGCACGAATTTTGTATAACGCCATGATTGTTTCATCTTGAATTGCTGCAACCATGTTTTGGAACATCTCAAAGGCTTCAAATTTGTATTCCACCAATGGATTTTTTTGACCGTATGCACGAAGGCCAATACCCAACATATCCATATTATCCAAATGTTCCATCCATTTGTTATCGACAACGCGCAACATAATAGCCTTCTCAAGTTGACTAAACATTGCCTCACCAAGCATATTAACACGGTCTTGGTACTCTTCATGAGCAATTTCCAATAAGCGTTCTAATAATTCTTGACGAGTATATTCTTCCATATCTTGAGGAGTCATAATATCTTCGGTTAAGAAATATTGACTCAAGTGCTTGTAGAGACCTTCGTAATCCCATTCTTCTGGGTAGAGCTTTTCATCAGCATAAGCATCTACGGAATCAGTAACAAGCTTATCAATCATTTCATTAATCGTTTCACGCAAAGATTCGTTGCGTAAAATACGACGACGTTGTTCATATAACACTTCACGTTGTTGATTCATAACATCATCATATTCAAGGACATATTTACGAATATTGTAGTTATGATCTTCAACTTTCTTTTGAGCACGTTCAATGGATTTTGTAATCAAAGAATGCTCAATAGGCTCATCTTCTTCCATGCCAAGTTTATCCATAATGCCTGTAATATTATCGGCACCAAAGATACGCATTAAATCGTCTTCCAAGGATAAGAAGAATTGAGAAGAACCAGGGTCACCTTGACGACCAGCACGACCGCGTAACTGATTATCGATACGACGGCTTTCATGGCGTTCAGTCCCCAAAATAGCTAAACCACCTAGCTCAGGTACACCTTCACCAAGGGTAATATCTGTACCACGACCAGCCATGTTTGTAGCGATTGTTACCATGCCCATTTGACCAGCATTAGCAACGATTTCCGCCTCTTTTTCATGGTGTTTAGCATTCAATACATTATGAGGAACCCCTGCACGTAATAACATGTCTGAAAGTTCTTCGGATTGTGTAATAGATGTAGTACCAATCAAAAGTGGTTGACCTACTTTATGACGTTCTACAGCATTACGTACTACTGCACGATATTTAGCAGCTTTAGTTTTGAAAATTTGATCTGGTAAATCCGTACGAATTAATGGTTTATTTGGAGGAATTGGAATTACTTCTAAACCATAGATGTCGATAAACTCTTTTTCCTCGGTTTTAGCGGTACCAGTCATACCAGCTAATTTTTCATACATACGGAAATAGTTTTGGAATGTTATAGATGCCAAAGTTTGGCTTTCACGTTCAACTTTCAAGCCTTCTTTAGCCTCGATAGCTTGATGCAAACCATCAGAATAACGACGACCAAACATCAAACGACCTGTAAATTCATCAACGATAACAACTTCGCCGTCTTTAACTACGTAATCAGTATCGCGGTGCATCATAGCATAGGCACGCAAAGAAGCGCCAAGCAAATGATTCAACTCGATATTTTCAGCATCGTATAAGTTTTCAACGCCAAGCATTTGCTCTACTTTTTCAATACCAGCATCTGTAGGGGCAATAGTTTTTTGTTTCTCATCGATGATATAGTCTTCATCTCTTACGAGGTGAGGAACAATTTTAGCAAGTTTATAGTAGTTATCTGTGGAACGTTGACCAGGACCAGAAATAATTAACGGAGTTCTTGCTTCATCGATTAAAATGGAGTCAACTTCATCGACAATAGCGTAATTTAATGGACGTTGTACCATTTGAAGTACATCAGATACCATGTTGTCGCGCAAATAGTCGAAGCCAAACTCGTTATTTGTACCATACGTAATATCACAAGCATATGCTTCTTTACGTTGGTTAAAGTCGAGATTAGCTACAATAAGACCTGTGGAAAGGCCTAAGAAATTATATAAACGACCCATTTGCTCGCTGTCACGAGTTGCCAAATAATCATTTACTGTAACTACGTGAACGCCTTTACCTGTTAACGCATTAAGATATACTGGCAATGTAGCAACCAAAGTTTTACCTTCACCAGTACGCATTTCAGCGATATTGCCATTATGTAGACAAATACCACCCATTAACTGTACGTCAAAATGACGCATACCCAATACGCGTTTAGATGCTTCACGAACTACAGCAAATGCTTCTGGCAATAGGTCGTCTAACGTTTCCCCTTTTTGCAAACGACGTTTAAACTCATCGGTTTTTGCCACTAAGTTAGCATCACTTAATTTAACATAATTTGGTTCAATTTCATTAATATGATCAGCAATAGCACGCATTTTTTTGATTTCTTTTGCGTTGTTATTGCCTAATAGCCTTTGTAAAAAGCCTAACAAACAAATCACTCCTCTACAGGACATCTTACATTATTTTATCTAATTTATTATAACGAAAATGCCTTGAATAGTCAAAGAATTCAAGGCATTTCACGATTATTTATAGTATTTTTACAAAAAAGGTGGATGACTCAAAACGGTCATCCACCTTAGTATAATAATCGGCTGATTAAAAGTAGAAAGGAGTTAGGATTAAGTTCAGCCGACATTATAGGTTATTGAAGTTCTGGCTCAATCAAGCCATAGAAACCATCATGTCTACGATATACAACATTCATTGCTTCAGTTTCAGCATTGAAGAACATAAAGAAGTCGTGACCAATAAGATTCATTTGTAAGATCGCTTCTTCTACATCCATTGGGCGTACCGCAAAGTGTTTGCGTTTTACAACTTCGATAGTTTCTTCTTCCACAGGAGCTGCCAACACTTCTGGATGGAAAGCTTCTTGTTTTTTGAAACGTTTCGCTAAACGAGTTTTATGTTTATGAATTTGACGAACGATTTTATCTACTACTAAGTCAATAGCAGCATACATATCATCGTTAGTTTCTACACCGCGTAGAACAATTTTATCAACGAAGCATGTAAGTTCAATTGTGGACTTATCTTTAACAACGGATAGAACTGCTTGTGCATCTAACTCATCATCGAAGTAACGAGTTAATTTGCTCAATCTTTTCTCGATGTATGCTCTTAAAGCATCTGTCACTTCAATGTTTTTTCCTCTGATTGCTACTTTCATAAGTCAACACCCTTTCTAAAAATCATCCACGAGATACGAGTGTGTGGTATCATGTAACCTTATCTCTCGTGTTATATTTAGTATTTCTACATCTACCTATAAAACTCCTCTTTTTTATACAAAAATTTTATATTTTTTTGTAGAAATATGTATATTTTTTACCACAAAAAATCAAAAACCCCGATATACTACTATATCGGGGTTTTATTATATGTTGTTTTATGAATAAATTCGTATGTGATTACGCTTTAACAACGTTAGCAGCTTGAGGGCCACGGTTACCGTCAACGATATCAAATTCAACATTTTGACCTTCTGTCAAAGATTTGAAACCTTCGTCTTGGATCGCAGAGTAATGTACGAATACATCGCTACCGTCTTCACGTTCAATAAAACCATAACCTTTTTCTGCGTTGAACCATTTTACTGTACCTAACATGGTAACATCCTCCTAAAAATATATTTATTGTCTTACTGTCTTGCTCTATATCTGTATC
>NZ_CAKPTN010000136.1 GCF_934190855.1 uncultured Veillonella sp.
TTCGTCGTTCAATTCGTAGCGGTTACGTCCGTCACCAAAATCAAGGCGTTTTAATAAATCTAACTCTGTGAAGAGATCAAGTGTTCTGTAAATAGTAGCCAAACCGATATCAGGAGCGATTTCTTTTACGAGTACATATACGTCCTCTGCGCTCAAATGGTTTTCATCAGCATCGATGAAGGCTTGTAAAATCGTTTGACGTTGTGTAGTCAATTTGTATTTTTTATCTTTAATGCGTTCTTTTAATTTCTCTAATGTTGTGTTCATGATAACTATCCCCTTTACTTCTTACAAAAGTTTTATAAAACCTACTCCCCAACGAATGGGTTGTATTGTTTTTCATAACCTATATTTGTTTCTGGTCCATGACCAGGATATACCATTGTATTATCAGGCAATGTATAAAGCTGAGTTTTAATGGATTCCATTAATGTCTCATAAGAGCCATTTGGAAAATCTGTACGACCTATGGAATCTCTAAAGAGAGTATCCCCTACAAATACAAGACCTTCCATGTAATAACATACCCCACCTGGTGTATGACCCGGTGTTTCAAGCACTTCTAAATCAATAGCACCACAGGTAATGTGGTCACCTTGTTTAACCTCGATAATGTCAGCCTTTACCTTGATCGGTGTCGGATTACTATACGCGCTAAGATTGAGTTCAGGATCTGACAGATACGGTATATCGCCCTTTTGAATATATACAGGCACATGATATGTATCTACAATCTCTTGAACGCCACCAATATGGTCTCCATGACCATGGGTTAGCAAAACAGCCTTTGGTTTTAAGTCGTGCTTCTTTAGAGACTCTAATACTTCCGGTGTAGCAGGATCAATAATGAAAGCTTCTCCTACTGCTTTATCGCCTATGACATAGCAGTTAGTCCCCAGTGGACCTAATGGCATGCGAATAAGCACTAATTGTTGTTCACTCATTAAGCCCCTCCTTAACTACGTTGTACCGTATAGACTTCACGGATACGACGCAACTTAGTCATTACAAAATCGAGTTGTGAAATATCACGGATATCAACCGTAACATTGATACTTACATTTTTAGTATCTTCTTGAACCTTCGCATTGATATTGGTAATGGTAATTTTCAATTCTGAAAGAACCGCCATAACCTCCATGAGTAAACCATTTCGGTCATACGCTTGAATATCAATGCCTACGTGGAAGGATTCACCGGAAGAACCATCCCAAGAAACTTCAATCATCCTCTCAAGATCTTCAGTCGTATGGCCCATGCTAGAACAATCACAGCGATGGACGGAGACACCACGACCACGGGTAATATACCCAATAATATCGTCACCAGGTACAGGGTTACAGCATTTTGCCATCCGCACCATGACACCAGCTTCGCCTTTTACAAGGACGCCAGTACCATTTTTAGTTTTCTTTTGGCCTTGAGATTTTAATTTCTCAATAATTTGCTCAGTACTGCGTTTAGACTCTTCTGCTTCTTTGGATTTTTTATAGAGCTCAATTAAACGCAAGAGAACTGTACTTACAGGAATGCCACCATAGCCACAAGCTGCAAACATCTCTTCTTCAGTACCAGCTTTCAGTTGTTTAGTGACTTGTTGAAGGCGATTATCTGCGATCAACTCTTTCCATGTATAGTTTAATCGTTTCGCTTCTTTTTCAAGCGCTTCTAAACCTTTTTCAATATTTTCAGCTTTATTTTCACGCTTGAACCAGTTGCGGATTTTGCTCTTACTTTCAGAAGAGCCTACAATATTAAGCCAATCAAGGCTCGGTTTACTCGTTTTAGACGTAATAATGTCGACGATATCGCCATTTTGTAAGGTGTAATCGAGCGGTACAATTTTACCGTTTACCTTAGCCCCTACACATCGATGGCCCACATCGGTATGAACGCGATACGCAAAGTCGAGAGGTACAGAACCAATCGGCAACTTAACTACGTCCCCCTTCGGTGTAAATACGAATACTTCACCGGAGAATACATCTAATTTCAAAGCGTTAACAAGCTCTGTTGGATTACTTGTATCTTGCCATTCAAGAACTTGGCGCAACCACGCAACCTTTTGGTCGAACTCTTTATCGCCGTTCTTGTTACCTTCTTTATATCGCCAGTGAGCAGCAACACCGTATTCAGATACACGGTGCATTTCCCATGTACGAATTTGAATTTCTACAGGTTGCCCCATAGTACCGATAACCGTAGTATGTAAGGATTGATACATATTGGATTTCGGCATGGAAATATAGTCTTTAAATCGATATGGCAACGGTTTCCACAAGCTATGCGCAATGCCGAGTACCGCATAACAATCAGGGATGCTATCAACGATTACGCGAACTGCAAGCAAATCATAGATTTGTGACAAATCGCGATTGTCCTTTTTCATCTTCTTGTAAATACTGTAGAAGTGTTTAGGACGCCCTTTAATATCCGCCTTAATATTGGCTTCGCCTAACGCCTTAGTAAGTTGACTCATCGTATCATTAACGATGTCTTCACGGACTTGGCGTTTTTGTTTCATTTGATCTACAAGATCATAATATTTTTCCGGCTCTAAATAGCGGAAAGATAAATCCTCTAACTCCCATTTCACATTAAAAATACCGAGACGGTGTGCTAGAGGAGCAAAGATTTCAAGCGTTTCCTTAGCAATGCGTTTTTGTTTATCACTGCGCATATGCTTTAAGGTACGCATATTATGTAAACGGTCACCCAATTTGATAACAACGACGCGCACGTCCTTTGCCATCGCTAAAATCATCTTACGATAATTTTCCATTTGGCGATCTTCTTTTGTTTCATATTGGAATTGGTTTAGTTTTGTTACACCATCAACGAGGAATGCTACCTCAGAGCCAAACATTTCCTCCAAGTCTTCCTTCGAATAGGATGTATCTTCAACCACATCGTGCATGAGCGCTGCCATGAGCGTAATATGGTCGATTTGTAAGTGTGCCAAAATATCAGCTACAGCTAATGGATGCATGATATAAGGTTCACCAGAAGCTCTAAACTGACCTTCGTGAGCCTTATCAGCAAGTTCAAAAGCCTTTAATACTTGGTTACACTCATCATCTGTTAAATACGTATGGATATACTCCATAAATTCAGCTAAGGCTTTACCTTTATCAAAAGGGCTTTGTTCTACCAAAGCTTTGCCTTCTTCATTTACAGTTGTCATGGTGTCACCTCCTATACACTATAAGTAAGGAATGTTACGGATGTGACAAGATCTAATTTTCCTTCAATGGCATTCCATCTAAGCATTAATTGACCATCATCACTTGTATATTCTTCAACAATGCCTAATTCTTTAAAGACATCAATAGATGTAAGGGCACTGCGATTATTTTGATCTGCCGGCTTACGGCGCAATATATCTTGTTCTACATTATAAAGCGATTGACTGCGACCACGCATGGACTGTTTTACAATGACATACATCTGTCTAAGCCCTTCCGCAGTCAGTTTAATAGACTCTTCATTCAACGGTTCAATCGCTTGAATCATAAGTTGTGGGGAAACCATACCTTGCCATTCATTCTTTTGCAAGGAGAATGCTACTTTCACCACGGAACCTACAAATATAGATTTAAATAAATCAGGACGATTCCAGGCGATTGCATCTAATGTACCATTCGAGGTTGCAAAAATGATCTTACAATGATTTTTTAACTGCCCCATAAGCATAATATCTTGTACCGTTGCTTCCATTATGGCAAAGACTGGTGTGCTATTAGCCATCCCATAAGGTTCAAGAGCTGATACGCGGTCAATGATATCTACATCGATATCATCTACAGGTAATTCCGCATCAATGGCCACAACAGGAATATATTCCTCTGTAGTGACAATTCTCTTACAATACTCAGTTAAACGTTCTCGCAATTCATCAATGCGATTTGCATCAATACTAAAGCCTGCGGCTGCAGAATGTCCACCAAACTGTAGCAGAATATCTTCACAAGATTTTAAGGCATCATACATATTAAAACCGTCGATACTACGGCAAGATCCTTTGCCAACGCCATCGTGAATACTGATGACTAAGGTCGGTTTATAGAACTCCTCTACGAGACGAGAGGCAACGATACCGATAACACCAGGATGCCACTCTTCACCAGCCACAACGGTTACATAGTCGGCTTTATGACCTTGGTTAGCCACATCAATACGAGCCAATTCGTGGATATTGCGCTCTAGCTCTTGTCGCTCTCGATTGGTGTCGTTCAATTCCTCAGCAATCGCCTCTGCTATATCCACATCATCGATGACGAGTAATTCAACGGCACGCGTTGCATGTGTTACACGACCAGCTGCGTTAAGGCGAGGTGCTAAGGTAAAACCAATGTGACCAGATGTTATAGTTCGCTCATGTAGACCCGCTACATCGATGAGCTTTTTTATGCCTAAATTAGGCTGGCTATTCATCTTCTCTAGGCCTGCTTTTACAATGATGCGGTTCTCACCCACCAAAGGCACTAC
>NZ_CAKPTN010000137.1 GCF_934190855.1 uncultured Veillonella sp.
TGTAAAAGTATTCATAGAACCTCCCTATCAAACTACACAAATCAACTATTACAGTTACAGTTACAGTTACAGTTACAGTTTCAGTTGATTATAAAAACTATATGGCGGTCATCACACATAACCGCCATATATATTAGCAACTTTCTAAGAATTCTTTAATCTTAGGATTTGCTTGTAATGTCTCCATTTCCTCTGGGGATAATAATTTAACTTTATCCCGCTCTTTATTTACCAAGCATAGGAAACCTATATAGTCCCCTTTATTAGCGCGGAACTGGTGAATTGTCTTTCCTGGAATTTCAATGAAATCACCAGACTCTACATCATGAATTTCGTCGCCTAATAAGAGCTGCCCTTTGCCGCGGAATATCATAACCATATGGGTATGCTCATGATACTCTAATGTGGAATAGCCACCTGGCAAACATTCAAAATAACGGAATTGGCATGGAATATCATAAGCACCATCGTATAGCACTTGACGTGTTACATCTTTAAAAGGACTACCATCTTGTTTATATACCAAGGTGTCGACGCCATCCCACTTGAAATTTTTAGCATCAAACTTGCGTATCATATATTACCTCTTCATACAAAAAAGTGCTGCATCGAAACAATGTTTCAATACAGCACCAAAGGTTCGATTATTTGAAGAAACGTTTCAAGGTTCCCATTAAACCATGACTATGTTGTTGTACACCATCTGCAACGCCTGTTACTTCAAAGCCAGTCTTTTCAATGGCCATAGAAATAACCTCTACTGCAGATTTAGTAGGATCAAAAGAAATCGTTACAGTTTTATCGTCCAAATTTACTTCTGAACTCAATACGCCTGGTAGCGCAAGAGATGCTCCTTCTACAGCTTCTTTACAGTTGTTGCACATCATACCAGGTACATTAAATACCTTTGTTACAACGCCATTTTCTTCGCCACAACCACAATCTTTGCACATAGTGATACCTCCTATTAATCGTTAGCTTCTTTATGTTTGTCGTCGTTCTTAGCCCCTGCTGTTACGTCGATAGTAGTCGCTTTTTTAACGGCTTCTTTCGTTTCATCTACAGCCTTTTTAGGACCGGAAATTGCATCTTTAAACTCGTTGATGCCTTTACCAATAGCTTTGCCGACTTCAGGCAATTTACCAGGACCGAAGATAACTAGAGCAATCACTAATATAACTATTAATTCAGGTGTTCCTATAGACCCCATATGTATCTCCTTTATCATTACTAATACTTACACTCTTTAGTGTACATCATCATAGGCAGCCTTGTCCACATACCAAGTCATAGCTTCTTGTGAAAGCACTGCACCAGGTAGTACGCGACCAATACGTTTTTCCCACGTTAAATCCTCATAGTCCTCACGTTGGTATAATACCTTTGTAAGTGCCGTTTTCTTGCTTTCACCAGTTACAGTGAACCAAACAGCATCAGATTTAGCGAGGAAAGAAAATGTCATAGAAATACGTTCCCATACCTTGCCATCCTCTACGGCCACCACCTCTTGATCTGCCACGCGAAGTGCATGAGAGCCTGCGAATAACCCCGCCGTATGGCCATCTTCGCCTAGATCGAGCAATGCTAAATCAAGACCAGATTTCTTACAAGCTTTGAGTACATTTTGCACTTCTTTCTGATATTCCTCAGCCGCTTCTACAACGGTTCTAGAATCCGTATTGATCGGCAAGAAATGAGCCGCCCCCTTTGCCTTACATAGCAAATGCGGTTTAACGCGGTTAAAATAATTATCCTCGTGAGCTTGTGGCAAGAAACGCTCGTCAGTCCACACAAAGAATACGCGCTCCCAGTTAAGGCGCTCAATATATTCAGGGGAATTGAGTAATTCTAATAAACCATTAACAACAGTGCCACCTGTAATACCAACGATGCACGTTTCGGTGCGACTGATTTCTTCATTGGTAAAAGCAATGAAATCCTCTGCTAATGCTTGGACTACATCACTAGGACTGTCATAACATTTAATTGTATCTTGAGCCATGTAATAATGACCTCCTAAAACTATTATAATAGTACTATTATATACACTTTTGCATCGTAATGAAAGCAAAAACCGATGTAACTCAATATATAGAGCCACATCGGTTCGATTTATATTAGTAACTGCTTATAAATTACATGATATTTAGTACAATTACAAGAGGATAATTATTATTTTTGACCAAATTTAGGACGACGACGCTCTGTGAAAGCCCGTACACCTTCTTTGAAGTCCTCAGAAAGACCTAATTCACATTGTTTTTCTACTTCAAATTTCTTGTACTCTTCCCAACCAGCTAAGAAGCTATTCCACATCATTTCCTTCATTACGCGGTAAGATTGTGCAGGACCTTTAGCTAACTTCTCTACAAGACGTCTTGTAGCCGTTTCTAAATCCTCTAATTCACAAACTTTATATACAAAGCCAAGTTCTTTACCTTTTTCAGCAGATACGGCTTCACCAGTCATAACGATATGCATAGCACGGTTCATGCCGATAGCTCGAGTCAACAAGAATAAACCGCCTGCATCAGGAGCAAGACCTACGTTTACAAAAGCTTGAATAAAGCGTACATTATTAGCTGCTACCACAAAGTCTGCTGCCAATGCCATATTAAATGCCGCACCTGCTGCAGCACCTTGAAGGCTCATGATAACAGGCTTAGGTAAACGTTTCATAGCCATAGAAATCTGAGCTACTAGCTCAACGATTTCAAATAAGGACTCTGTGTCACCTTCGTTTACAGCTCGTTCCATTTCTGTTAAGTCGCCACCAGCAGAGAATACCTTGCCTTCAGCATTGATAAGCAATGCACGAACACTTTCATCGTTGTGTGCTTTATCTAAAACCTCAAGGATCTCCTTGCACATCTCGATATTAAAACCATTCGCCACAGTTGGACGATTAAATGTCAACGTACCAATGCCGTTGTCCACTACGTATTGAATTGTATTATAAATCATATGATTTCTCCTATATAAAAATCAATTTTCGAAAAAATTCGATTATTATATATCTATTATAGGAGAATTAAATGTCCCTGTAAATGATAGAATTAAATAACCCTATGAATTAAAAACAACATTTTTATCTTATAAGTAAAAAGCTAAGAATAAACTCGTTAAGCTATTAATGTTCTATAATGCAAAAACACCTGCAGACATTGTCTGCAGGTGTAATATCCTGTATTCCAAATATTAACGTTTGGAGAATTGGCTTGCTTTGCGGGCTTTTTTAAGACCGTATTTTTTACGTTCTTTCATACGTGGGTCACGAGTCAAGAAGCCAGCTTTTTTCAAAGATTGACGAAGTTCGCCATCTACGTCCAATAACGCACGGGAGATACCGTGACGAATTGCACCAGCTTGACCAGAAGGACCGCCACCAGCTACAGTTGCGATAACATCGTATTGTTCAACTGTGTTAGTCAAATTCAAAGGTTGTTTTACGATCAATTCCAAAGTTTGGCGACCGAAATAATCATTAAGTTCACGTTTGTTAACAGTGATTTTACCTGTGCCCGGTACCAGACGAACTCTAGCAACGGAAGATTTTCTACGACCAGTGCCGTAATATTGTGCTACTGCCATTATATGTTCCTCCCTCTAGATTATCGTACGGAAATTTCTAATACTTCTGGTTTTTGAGCTGCATGTGGATGCTCAGGACCAGCGTATACATTTAATTTACGGTATTGTTGTGCACCCAATTTATTTTTTGGAAGCATACCACGAACTGCCATCTCAACAACACGTTCAGGTTGTTTTTCAAGCATCATAGCTAATTTAGTGAAACGAGCACCACCTGGATAACCAGAATGACGGAAGTATTCCTTTTGCTCTAATTTTTTACCAGTTACGCGAATTTTTTCTGCGTTTACAACGATCACATGGTCACCAGTGTCTACGTGTGGTGTGAAAGTTGGTTTATTTTTGCCCCGAAGAACTTTTGCAACTTCGGCAGCAAGGCGTCCTAAAGTTTTACCTTCAGCGTCAACAACATACCATTTCCGTTCGATTGTGTTCGGATTGGCCATAAATGTAGTTTTCATGCTGCATATCCTCCTAATAACGTCATAATTCTACCAAAATCAGCTTGTCCTTTGCTTCCGGGGCTAATGGAAACACGACTAAAGCTTACTCAAAATAGTATACAGATTTTATGGGGTTGTGTCAATTAAAATTTAGTACCTATATGTTGTCATTAAATTATTTTTTTAATATAGAATTACACTGCTGTATTATATCATTCAATACGGTCTGATCTGTATTAAGAACAAGTTTAACCCAATTATCACGCCAACTACCACCCAATTGAGCTTCTACTTTTATATGCCCATATGATTCACATATAATATGCACAAAATCATCCGAATCAGCATAAGTAATACGAATGTCTCCGTCTAATGTAGTATATAGTAATTTGAGTTGACTGATTAATTCTCTAAATTCATTTACAGTATAAACAAATGTAC